>JBASBA010000141.1:0-9231 GCA_049650885.1 Alteraurantiacibacter sp.
ACAAGTGTTCCGGAAATTTCGCGTCCCGGCAGATCGGAGGCGTTTTCGGGCGGAGGGTAGGAGCCTGCGCGTTGCAGGCAATCAGGCCGGTTTACTCCGGCAAAACTCACCTTCACCAGAACTTCGCCCTTGGCAGGCTGCGGCAGATTCCGCGACCTCAATGTCAGCACTTCCGGTCCGCCAGCCTCGCTTATCGCGATAACGGACATGGTCTTCGGCAAGTCTTCTGCCACCAAGTTCCCCCTGTTTCATGCCATTTTGGATGCACAGCCCTAGTCACAGGCACCATTGACAGCAAGCGCGCGGTTGCAGATGCTGCAAGGTGATGGAAGACGATGACCTTCCCCGGATGCGCTCCGACGCGGCTGGCCAACTGGCCGGTGAAAGCCTCGATACCTATTCGCAGGACGAGCTAATGGCGCGCATCGCATTACTGGAAGCGGAAATCGCCCGCGTGAAGGCCCATTACCAGAAGGCCAGTTCGCATAGAAAGTTTGCTGATACGCTGTTCAAGCCCAGAGAAACAGACTGATGGGCCGCATACGGTCCTTTGCACCTCTCGAAATTGCGCGGATGCGCACCATATCCTTATCAGACGGAATGTGCGGCGCATCGAAGCGCACGTTTACCAACCGCGTTAGGCCAATATTCATCACGCCTCGCGCACCATTAATAAGACCCTCTCGGCCTAAAGCTGCCCAAGGACAATCATGCCAAGTTTCGCGCAAAATCTCGAAAAGACCCTTCATACGGCAATCCAGCATGCGATTGATCGTACCCACGAATATGCCACGCTGGAACATCTCCTGCTGGCGCTGGTGGACGATAGCGATGCTGGCGACGTGATGAATGCCTGCGGCGTCGATATGGACGAGTTGGGCAGCGTGGTTCGCCAGTATCTGGATCAGGAATACCAGTCGCTGAAAACCGACGAGGAAGCGGACCCGCAGCCCACCGCCGGTTTTCAGCGTGTGATCCAGCGGGCCATCCTGCATGTACAATCGTCCGGCAAGGACACGGTAACCGGTGCCAATGTTCTGGTAGCCCTGTTCTCCGAACGCGATTCCTACGCGGTCTATTTCCTGCAGCAGCAGGATATGAGCCGCCTGGACGCCGTCAGCTTCATCAGCCACGGCATTGGCAAGGGTGGCCGACAGCTTGAGGACCGCGCTCCCGGCGAAGATGACGAGGGCCAGGTTCGCGGGGAGGAAAAGCCGGAGAAAAACAAGAAGGATTCCGCGCTCGACCAGTTCTGCGTGAACCTGAACCAGAAGGCGCTGGACGGTAAGGTCGATCCGCTGATCGGGCGTGGTCCCGAAGTTGATCGCACCGTGCAGATCCTGTGCCGCCGTTCCAAGAACAACCCGCTGTACGTGGGCGATCCGGGCGTCGGGAAGACCGCGATTGCAGAAGGCCTTGCGCGAAAGATCGTGGAGGGCGACGTGCCCGAAGTGCTGGAAGAGGCGGTGATCTATTCACTCGACATGGGCGCTTTGCTGGCCGGCACGCGCTATCGCGGCGATTTCGAGGAGCGGCTGAAACAGGTCGTCAACGAGCTCGAAAAAATGCCGGAAGCCATTCTTTTCATTGACGAGATTCATACCGTGATCGGTGCTGGCGCGACCAGTGGAGGGGCGATGGATGCGTCAAACCTGCTGAAGCCTGCGCTTTCCGGCGGCACGATCCGCTGTGTCGGTTCCACCACCTACAAGGAATTTCGCAATCACTTCGAGAAGGATCGCGCTTTGCTGCGCCGGTTCCAGAAGATCGACGTGAACGAGCCGACGATCGAGGACACGATAAAGATCCTCAAGGGCCTGAAAAGCGCCTTTGAGGAGCATCATGGCGTCAAATACACGCCGGATGCGCTGAAGACCGCCGTGGAAATGAGCGCGCGCTACATCAATGATCGCAAGCTGCCTGACAAGGCCATCGACGTGGTCGATGAAGTGGGTGCGATGCAGATGCTGGTGCCGCCAAGTCGCCGCCGCAAGACGATCACCGCAAAGGAGATCGAAAAGGTCGTGGCGACGATGGCGCGCATCCCGCCAAAATCCGTTTCCAAGGACGACAAGAAGGCGCTGGGCACCCTCGACAAGGATCTGAAGCGCGTTGTCTTCGGACAGGATGCCGCGATCGAGCGCCTTTCCACCGCCATGAAGCTGAGCCGTGCGGGCCTGCGCGATGCGGACAAGCCAATCGGTTCCTTCCTGTTTTCCGGCCCCACCGGCGTCGGCAAAACGGAAGTTGCACGCCAGCTTGCCAGCATCATGGGTATCGAGCTGAAGCGGTTCGATATGTCGGAATATATGGAGCGTCACAGCGTCTCCCGCCTGATCGGCGCGCCTCCGGGCTATGTCGGCTATGACCAGGGCGGCCTGCTGACGGATGCCATCGACCAGCATCCGCATTGCGTGCTGTTGCTCGACGAAATCGAGAAGGCGCATCCTGACCTGTTCAATATCCTGTTGCAGGTGATGGATAACGGCAAGCTGACCGATCATCACGGCAAGACCGTGGATTTCCGCAACGTGGTTCTGATCATGACGACCAATGCGGGCGCTTCCGACGCCGAAAAGCAAGGTATCGGCTTTGGTGCGGGGCAAAAAACGCAGGCTTCGGAAGAGGCGGTGAAGAAGATGTTCACGCCCGAATTCCGCAACCGTCTGGATGCGGTCGTGCCGTTCGGTTATCTTGGCAGCGAGACGATCAGCCGCGTGGTCGACAAGTTCATCCTGCAGCTGGAACTCCAGCTTTCGGACCAGAACGTGCACATCCAGTTCGATGGCAAGGCACGTGAATGGCTGGGCGAGCGTGGTTATGACAAGCTGATGGGTGCCCGACCGATGTCACGCCTGATCCAGGAAAAGGTGAAGCAGCCGTTGGCCGAAGAACTGCTGTTCGGCAAGCTGGCCGGCGGCGGCGAGGTGCATGTGACCGTGAAGGACGGAACTCTGGCGTTCGAACTGACCTCGGCACCGCCCAAGACCAAGCCCAAGCGCAAGAAGCAGCCCGCGGCCAAGAAGCCCGAATCGCCTGCCGCTGATAAGGATGCAGGCGTGGATTCCGAAGATTAGGCGCAAGCCTATGGGCGGATTGCACGGGTCGGGCTAGAATAGTGCCATGACCCTGAAAACAGCACTTGCATTTCTAGCGGCGGGGGCTCTGGCTCCCGCCGCTGTCGTTTCAGCGCAGGATGCACCCCCCCTGCACGATCGCACCGCGCAGACTGATCTGCCGCTGAATGGCGCGCGGGCGGCGATGCAGTTGAATCATGTTGAGCTTTCGATCTCGGTAGATCCGCAATCCCGGCAAATTGCTGGCGATGCCACCTATCAGCTGTCGGCGACTGACACTCTCGATGAATTGGTTTTCGACCTTGATCCACGGTTTAACGTCCGCGCGGTTACCGTGGCCGATACGCTGCTGGAAGCTGGTCAGTGGACCAAGTCGGACGGTCTGCTCACCATCCACCTGCCCCGGTCGCTTTCAGATGGGGATTCGGTTGACCTGCGCATAGCTTACGATGGCGCTCCGCATGTCGCGTTGAATGCGCCTTGGGACGGCGGCTTCGTCTGGTCGGAAACACAGGACGGCCAGCCCTGGATCGCCACCGCAATACAGGGCGAAGGTTGCGACCTGTTCTGGCCCTGCATCGATCATTCGTCAAAGCGGATAGGCACGCTGGACCTGATCGTAAATGTGCCAGAGGGGTTGGTGGCGGCGGGCAATGGCCGCCTTGTTGGTACGTACGATAATGGCGACAGCACGACCTTCCACTGGCGCGCCCGCGATCCCAGCAATTACGGCATCACCTTGCAGATCGCGCCCTACGAAGTTGCGCAGCGCGACTATGAGAGTCGCTATGGCAACACGATCCCGCTGATATTCTGGCACCTGCCCGGAAACGCGCAGGGCGCCAACCGGCTGCTGGGCGAGATGGCAGACCAGATCGCTTTCATGGAAGACCGTTTCGGCCCCTACCCCTTCGGCGATGAGAAGGCCGGCGTGGCAGAGACACCGCATCTTGGCATGGAACATCAGACCATCAACGCTTACGGAAACGGCTACCAGCCGGAAGCTTATGGGTACGACTGGCTGTTGCAGCATGAATTTGCGCATGAATGGTTTGCCAACCAGCTGCGCAACGCGACGATAAATCACATGTGGCTGGCCGAGGGGATCACCATGTGGACCCAGCCGCTGTATCTGGAGCATGCCCGCGGAGAGATGTTCTACGATGCGGAGATGTGGAAGATACGCCAGCGCGTATGGAGCCGTGTCCCGCTTGTGCCGCCCGAGGGCGAACTGCCCGATTACGGTGACGAAAGCGCGAAATGGGGCGATGACATCTATTTCAAGGGCGCGTGGATCATGCATAGCCTGCGCTGGCTTGTAGGCGACGATATCCTGTTTCCAGCGATCACGCGGCTGACCTATGGCTCTGACAGGCCGCAGCCCGGTGCCATTCATCCGGTGAACCGCACCACCGAGGATTTCCGCAGGATTCTGGAGGAAATGAGCGGCCGCGATCTGGAATGGTTCTTCGATGCCTATTTCCATCAGGCGCCATTGCCAGGAATGCTGGCGGTGGAAGAAGGCGGGGCATTGCTGCTGGCCTGGCAATCACCATCGCCCCTCGCCTTTGAAATGCCGGTAGAGGTTCGTGTGGAGGGCGTGGTGCAGCGTGTCGAGATGGCCGGTGGCCACGGCCGGCTGGAATTGCCCGGTGAAAATGCGCACTATCTGATCGATCCTGCCAATCGTGTTCTCAAGTATGATGCCCCGATAGAAGCGTGGCAGAATCGCGATTTACAGGACTGATGCGGAACGAAACTTGCGCCGCGCAACTTTCTAGAAGCGATGGCAGCCCCTTTTTCCTGGATTCGGCCCGAGCCGCACGGCGTACACGTCGTTCCCGCAGATGCGTGGATTGATCCTTCAAAGGCTGTTGACCGGGCGCTTGTAACCCATGGCCATGCCGATCACGCCCGTGGCGGGCACGGGCAAACTGTCGCGACTCCCGAAACACTGGCCATCATGGAACTGCGCTATAACACGCGCGATGGCGCAACGCCGGTGGAGTATGGTGAAACGATCCGCCTGAAGGGCGGCGTCGATGCGACCTATATTCCTGCAGGCCATGTATTGGGCAGCGCGCAAATCCTGCTGGAACATGCAGGCGAGCGCGTGGTGATTACCGGCGACTACAAGCGGCGCGCCGATCCCACCTGCCCGCCGTTCGAAGTCACGCCCTGCGACATTTTCATTACGGAGGCGACATTCGGCCTCCCCCTGTTCACCCATCCCCCCATTGCGGAGGAGATGGCGAAGCTGCTGGACCGGCTGGAAGCGTACCCGGACAGATGCGTGCTTGTCGGCGCCTATGCGCTGGGCAAGGCGCAGCGCGTTATCGCGGAACTGCGGGCGGCAGGGCATACGCAGCCCATCTACCTGCACGGTGCAATGGAAAAAATGTGCCGCCTGTACGAGGAATTCGGAGTGAATCTGGGCGAACTGCGCCTGGTTGCCGATCACGAGAAAGACGATATGCGCGGCGCGATTGTCATATCTCCACCCTCTGCTCTCAACGATCGCTGGAGCCGCCGCCTGCCCGACCCCATCACGGCCATGGCCAGCGGCTGGATGCGCGTGCGCCAGCGCGCCCGGCAGCGCAATGTGGAACTGCCACTGGTCATCTCGGATCACGCGGACTGGAACGAGTTGACGCAGACGATCAAGGAAGTCGATCCGCATGAAACCTGGATTACCCACGGGCGGGAGGAAGCGCTGTTGCGCTGGCACCAGTTGCACCAGCGCCGCGCCCGCGCGCTGGCAATGGTGGGTTACGAGGATGAGGACGACTAGGCTTGGAAAGCTTCGCCGCCCTGATCGACGCGCTGATCTACACGCGCAGCCGGAACGAGAAATTGCGGCTGATTGCAGAATATTTGCGTAACACGCCTGATCCTGATCGCGGCTACGCCCTTGCCGCGTTGACCGATGGACTGGATTTTAAGGCGGTGAAATCTTCGACAATCCGCAATCTTTTGAAGGAGCGCGTCGATCCGGTATTATGGTCACTCAGCCGGGATTTCGTGGGCGATACGGCAGAAACGGCAAGCTTCCTCTGGCCCGATCCTGTTGGCGATGTAACCTCCCCACCCACGGTGAGCGAGGCTGTCGATGCTCTTTCCATGATGACGCGCGCAAACGCGATGACCGAACTCCCCCGCCTGCTGGACCGCCTCGATTCCGCTGGAAGATACGCCTTTTTCAAGCTGGCCACAGGCGGAATGCGCGTGGGCGTTTCCAGCCGTCTGGCCAAGGTGGCATTCGCACAGGCCTTCGATGTGTCGGTCGACGATGTGGAGGAATACTGGCACGCGCTTGAGGCGCCCTATGCCCAGTTGTTCGCCTGGGGTGCCGACGGCGAGGACCCTCCCGACACTACCAACATGCCGCTATTCAAGCCGTTCATGCTTGCTCATCCGCTGGAGGATACGGTCGTCGATCTTGCGGAATATGCGGCGGAATGGAAATGGGATGGCATTCGCGTTCAGCTTGTTCACGTGGCGGGCGAAACCCGTGTCTATTCCCGCAGCGGCGATGATATCAGCGCGACATTTCCCGAAATGGTGGATGCCCTGCGGACCCCAGCCGTGCTGGACGGCGAACTGCTGGTACGCGGAAATGTGCAGGGCGGCGATGCCGGCGGTGCTGCCAGCTTCAATGCCCTGCAACAACGCCTGGGGCGCAAGACCGTGAGCAAGAAAATGCTCACCGAAAGCCCCGCGTTCGTGCGGCTCTACGATGTTCTGTCGCTGGATGGCGATGATCTGCGCAGCCTGCCGTGGGAGAAACGGCGCGCGCGTCTGGAAGCCTTCATGCCGCGTCTGCCAGACACGCATTTCGATCTTAGCCTGATAGTCGATGCAGGCAATTTTGGCGAGCTGGCGCAGATACGCGAAGGCACACGGGACGATGCCATCGAAGGGCTGATGCTGAAACGGCGCGACAGCCCCTATGTCGCGGGCCGCAAAACCGGGCTGTGGTACAAATGGAAGCGCGATCCGTTGCTGATCGATTGCGTGCTGATGTATGCGCAGCGCGGCAGCGGGAAACGCTCCAGCTTCTATTCCGACTACACCTTCGGTTGCTGGGATGGCGATCCCGATGAGGGCGCCGAATTGCTGCCGGTGGGCAAGGCCTACTCGGGCTTTACCGATGTGGAACTGAAGAAGCTGGACAAAATTGTCCGGCAAAATACTCTCAACCGCTTTGGCCCGGTCCGGGAAGTGGAGCGTACGCTGGTGTTCGAGGTGGCGTTCGATTCCGTCCATTCCAGCAAGCGGCACAAATCCGGTCTCGCAATGCGCTTTCCTCGCATCCATCGCATTCGCTGGGACAAGCCTGTGCACGAAGCGGACAGGCTGGACGCATTGCGCGCGTTGATCCGGGATTAGCCGCGCCGTAAAGCGTTAGACATAGGACGTTTCGACCCGGATCGACGCCGCCTGGCGAACAGCGGACAAGACCATTTGCGCTGATACCACTGGCGGCTAGCTGGGATGTCAGATGCGAAAGGTCTTTTGCCGCGAAGTTGCGCCGCGCAACAATTGCAGTGTCGATGGCGCGCACAGCAAAGTCGCGAATTTCCGCCGCGGGGGGAAAGTCAGCCTTCGGGCGTGCCACGTAGCTGGGTCAGATGTTTTTGCGCCAGCTTGCAATAGCGCTCTGTCTGAAATTTGATCTTGGCGATCTGTGCCTCGTCCTGCGTTCGGTAATATTTGGCGGGGCGACCGATCCAGATCTCCCCTTCACCGATCTGCTTGCCCGGACTGAGCAGTGCGCCTGCGCCCAGCATGCCGCCTTCCGCAATACGCGCACCATCCATCGCGACCGCGCCCATGCCGACAAATGCACGGTTCGCAAGCTGGCAACCGTGAACCACCGCCATATGACCGATGACGCAATCCTCACCGATGATCGTCGGTTCGCCTTCGGTATCGGGGCGTGGTCCTTCGACATGAAAGACGCTGCCATCCTGAACATTGCTGCGTGCGCCGACAACGATCCGGTGAATATCGCCGCGCAGCACGCAATTGTACCAGACGCTGGCCTGCGGGCCGATGATGACATCGCCGATTATGCGCGCACCTGGCGCGATGAAGGCTGTGGGGTGGATTTGCGGAACCTTGCCCTCAAACGGCATGATGGTGGCACCGGGAAATCGCGAATCAGTAGTGGTGGGGGTGCTGTGGGTCACAGGAAATTCTCCCAGACAAAATAGGGCAGGACCGATGCGTAGTCATCGGTCCACACGGGTTCTTGCGGCTCGACAAGCAAGCGCCAGTCAGCCGTGGTTGATAACGCATCCAGAGGCGCGCGCGCTGGTGATAGCGCAATCCATGTGGAGGGGTAGAGATCGTTTTCGCGCTCTGGCTGATCAAACCAGAGCATTGCGGAAAGTCCGCGCACTTGTGCAAGCCGCGCGACAACCGGCTCCAGCCTGACGTAACGATTGGAAGTGTGCAGCAACAACAGCCCGTCCGGCGCCAACGCTCTTTCATAAATCGCCATCGCTTCAACGGTCAGCAAATGCAGCGGGATCGCATCGGAGGAGAAGGCATCGATCACCAGCACATCGAAACTGGCGGGCGGCAGTTCCTTCAGGCGCAGGCGCGCATCGCCGATCAATATGTTTGCATCAGGTGCACAGTCCTGCAGAAAAGTGAACTTGCCCGGCCCGGAAAACTTCACCACCACAGGATCGATTTCAAAGAAAGTCCAGCTTTGGTCCGGCTGGCGGTAACAGGCCAGCGTACCCACACCCAAACCCACGCTGCCGATGCGGGCGCCCGGGCCGACAATGCGCCCCGCATCCGCCAGCGCCAGACCCACGCCAGAGCCGCGTCCGTTATATGCGGTCGGCTCGCTGGCTGCCTCGTTTGCCCGCTGCATGCCGTGGATCGTGGTGCCATGCATCAGAACCCTGTCGCCATCGGCGCGCTGGGTGATCGAATAGGTGCCAAAATAGCTACGCTCGCGCTCTTGATTGATGCTGGCCACCAGATTGCTGATACCGCCCAGCGCCATCAGCAATGCCGCGCACGCCAGCACGAAAGATACGCGCCGCGCCGCCAGCACCATCGCAAGACACAGGATCACGAAAAGTCCCAGCCAATCGATCCAGCCCGGATTGGCCTCTCCCTGCACGCGGACGTACAC
>JBASBA010000142.1:0-5404 GCA_049650885.1 Alteraurantiacibacter sp.
ACAGCCATTTTGCGCTGGGCGTTGGCGAGGAATTCAAGGCGGCGGACGAGGGCGGCGGCCCGCGCGATATCCCTGCAATCAAGGGCGACCCGAAGTTTGCCGAGCATGTGGCACGGGTGATGGTCGCCAATGAGTTCGACCTCTCTTATTTCCAGGGCAAGGGGCTGGACCACGGCGCCTTCTCGCCGCTGTCCGTCATGTTGGATTACGATGATGACGGTTGGGCCTGCAAACTGCTGCCGGTGGTGTGCGGTGTGCTGACTGTGCCGCTGCCCAGTGCGCGGCGTTTCTACAAGTTCGGCAAGAGCCTGCGCCAGGCAATCCTATCCTACCCGGAGGATATCAAGGTCGCCATCGCGGGCACAGGTGGCCTGTCTCATCAGGTGCATGGGGAGGCTTGCGGCTTCAACAATCCGGAGTGGGATGCCGAATTCATGAACCGGCTGGAAAAAGACCCCGAAAGCCTGCTGGATATGACCATCGCCGATCTTGCCAAGCTGGGCGGATGGGAAGGTGCGGAAGTGGTGATGTGGCTGATGATGCGCGGCGCGCTGGCCGCAAAGGTGGAATGCACCCACAAGACCTATTTCCTGCCCAGCATGTGCCCCATTGCCACGATGATACTGGAAGAAAAGGCTGGCACTCAGCCAGTGGAAGACCCGGCGAAGACCCGTGAACGTGCCGACCATGATTACGTTGGCGCAGAAGAGATGGAGGGCACCTATCCCTTCACGATCGAGCGTTCTGTAAGAGGCTTTCGCCTCAACCATTTTCTCCACTCCCTTACCGATCCGACCGCACGCGCCAAGTTCCGCACGGACGAGGGAGCGACAATGGAAGAGGCAGGTCTGACCGATGAGGAAAAGCGGCTTGTGAGAGATCGGGACTGGATCGGAATGATCCATTACGGGGTGATCTTCTTTATGCTGGAAAAGCTGGGCGCGGTGACAGGCATCGGCAATATCGACATCTATGCCGCGATGAAGGGTATGACCGTGCCCGAGTTCCAGAAGACCCGAAACGCGCAGATCAACTATGGTGTTGCCGGCAAGGAGGATTGATCGCTAGCTGCGCTAGGATCGCCGCCGAAACGGCCAGTCCGTGACGCGTCCACACCATAGCGCCAGCCAGATGATGATCGGCTGCGCGATCATGCGTGGAACGTGATACGCCATGCCGAAACCGCCATCGGCAGAGGCCATATCCATTACCATGTGATTGATATTGGCTGGCCACACGCACAGCGCATAGAGTGCCAGCCCGATGCCGCCCGCCTGCCGCAGCTTCAATGACCACGGCTGGGCCAGTGCGATGGCGCCTGCCAGTTCCGCAAAGCCCGTTAGCAAGATCACCATTTCAGGCATGGGCACCCAGGCAGGCGTGATGGACAGGAATGGCTCCGGCGCCACGATGTGGCGGTATCCGGCATAGGCATAAAACAATGCCAGCAAATAGGTGAGAATGGTGCGGATCACGCCAGTGCGATGCGATAGGGGCCCTGCACTGTCAATCGGCTTTGCCCCTTCCAGCTCAATCGCACCTTTCCTGTATCGAGAAGCGATTGGGCGGCCGCATGGACATCATCCATACGGCCACGCCAATCGCCTTGATCTCCTGCCAGCAAGCGTGCTGCTTCGCTCGGGCAAATCGTCTTGCCCGCGCCGCGCACCGCCAACAGGTGCAAAACCGCATCTTGTGGAGTCACGCGATCAACCGGGAAGTTTCACTTCGCCCTCGTCTTCGCCTGCCCAATAGTGGATGCGCTTGGCAGCAGCTTCTACCAGCACGAGACCGGGGGTATCGACACCTTCCTTGAACCAGCGCTCCAGATCCTCCACCCAGTGCTCTTTGAACACAGCCTTGTCGCGGACAAGTTTTGCCTCCGCTTCGACATGGATGAATGTGCCCGGCCTGCCATCGGGGCCGCCGGGGGTGCGGTAAGTCAGACCGACTGAAGCATCGCGATTGATGTCATCCACCATGCGCGTATCATCGCTGGTGAAATAATAGCTGGTGCCTTCGTACTCCACTTGCTGGTTGTTGCTCATCGGACGGCCGGCTAGCGAGCCGTCCTGCGCGCGGGTTACCAGCATGCAAAAGTCGATCTCCTGCATCATTCTGGAAACTTCATTCATTGATTTTGGCATTCATACGCTCCTTGGGGTATCCCTCACCCTATCAGCGAACGGTCTGCCAGAGCGTTCCGCCTATTCGCCAGGCTGCCAGTCTGGCGGGGCAAGCGTGAAACCGGCGAAGTCGAAGGCCGGGGAAACGACGCAGGAGACCAGCGTGTAATCATATTCGCCCACCAGCGGCTTTGCAGCCTGCCATTCGCCGGGTCGAACAATTTGTTGTACGATGTCGCCATCCGCAACATTCGAACCCATCCGAATTTCGGCCAGTGCCGTTCCCGTTGGATCGGACAGCGAAAGTTGCAGCGGATTGCCAGCGTGCCACAGCCAGATTTCGGTCGCGTCGACCTTGTGCCAGTGGGAGTGTTCCCCGGTTTCGAGCAGGAACAGGATGGCGGTTGCGCTACCCCGCTCTCCATCCTCTGCCTCTGCGCGCCAGGTTTCCTTGTACCAGCCACCTTCAGGATGCTGTTTCAGGCCCAGTTTTGCGATCAGCTCATGTGCGGTTTTCATGCACGCAACCTTGCACTCGTCAGCCCAGCTTTTCCAGCGTCGCCTTATCACGTCCGCCATCGCACAGGTGGTCCAGTGCATCGGAAAAGGGGGCCGGGTCCGCCGAGACCGCTTCGAAAAGTGTCATGGAACTGCGAAATTTTAACGCATCGATGGGGCCAAGAATGTCCAAGGGGGTGCGTGTACCGGCATGATCCAGCATGGCCTGCGTACAGTTCAGCAGACGCGGCCCGAGCAATCCGTGATCGAGATAGGCAATCGTCTCTTCGCGTCCGGTAATGGCGTAAGTGCGTGCATTAGCGCTTAGGCCGAGACCGAGAATTTGCGGGAAGATAAACCACATCCAGTGCGTTTGTTTCTTCCCTGCCTGCAATTCCGACAGCGCGGCATCGTATTTGCCTGCTTGCGCGCGAACGAACCTGTCCAGACGGGCAGCTTCAGTCACTTTTCACCGGATCATGTCCCCAGTTCATCAATGAATATCGCCAGTCGCTTTCTCTCACATCACCGTCGGGGCGTTGGGCAAGGTGACGATGGATGTAGCCGATAACCTTGTTCATGTGATCATACTGACTGTCGGTGAGATCGTCTTTCTTCGTTTGCTTGATATCGACAATACGCCTGCCAGACCTGTGCCCCGTGCTTTCACCGCTGTCATTGTCGCCTACGGATTTGGATTCCTCGGTTTTAAGCCAATCCTCCAACTCCTTCGGCTGCATGTTCACGCAGTCCATGAAGTCAGAATATGTCTCGTCATTGTTGTGCGCACCCATCAATCGTCACCGTCGATTTTTTCAGGGAGATCGCTGCGGCCGGTGGAGGCGAAGTCTTCGAGCTCGTCCTCCGACATCGAATCGTACATCTCTTTCGATGCGCCCTGCAAATCCGATACCTTGGTATCTCCGCGCTTGGCAGACAGGGCGGCGCCGGCGGCCTTTTGTTGTGCCTTGGACTTTGCCGGCATCAGTCCTGTGCCTCTATTTCAGAGCCGCGTTTTAGCATTTTGTCGCCATCGTCCTGCTTGATCAGGTAGGCGGGGTTATCGCTATCACCCTTCTTGGTGATCTCGCTGCCTTTCAGGGTGCGGGTAACCTCGCGCTCGAAACGATCTTCGATCTGACCGCAGGCTGTACCATTACCCCAATTCCACTTGACGTATTGGCCTGTCTGGAAGCTGTTGCAATTGCTCATGCTTTCGGTCTCCTTCGATTTGCTACTGAACGTATCAGCCTTGCCCGATGATCCCGAAAGCAGGCGAATTATTCGTCGCTGTAAGTTACCGTGTTCGATTCCTCGATCTCGTTTTCGCCCATCGCGCCCACGATCCAGATGATCGACAGGATGAGCACCGCAGCCAGCAGACTGATCAGCAGCACCCAGCGCACAACGCCTTCCTTTGAACCGCCCGATACATCTTCTTCGTCAATATGGACTTCGCCGTTTTTCATCTCGCTCATTGGATTATCCTTCTCTCCTGTCAGACCCTGTTTCGAGTACGGGCAGGCAGTGCTAAAGTTCCGCCGCAGCGGGGGTTACAGACCAAAGCAGGTGACGCCAATCCGCCCACCTATGCACTTTTGTATATCAGTCGCGCAAAAGCTCGTTAATCCCTGTTTTGGATCGGGTTTGCGCATCCACCGTCTTCACGATCACAGCGCAATACAGGCTCGGCCCGGGAGTGCCGTCGGCCAGCGGTTTGGCGGGCAGGGCGCCTGGCACCACAACCGCATAGGGTGGCACCTCGCCACGGTGCACTTCGCCCGTCTCGCGATTCACGATCTTGGTTGAGGCGCCAAGGTAGACGCCCATTGAAAGAACCGCGCCTTCGCCAATACGAACGCCTTCCGCCACTTCCGAACGTGCGCCGATGAAAGCGCCGTCGCCGATAATTACGGGGTCAGCCTGCAAGGGTTCCAGAACCCCGCCGATGCCGGCGCCGCCGGAAATATGCACGTTCTTGCCGATTTGCGCGCATGAACCGACCGTGGCCCAGGTGTCTACCATTGTGCCTTCATCGACATAGGCGCCGATGTTCACGAAGCTGGGCATCAGTACGGTGTTGGGAGCGATGAAGCTGCCGCGCCGCACGATGGCGCCCGGCACGGCGCGAAAACCGGCTTCTGCAAAGCGGTCCTTGCCCCATCCGGCAAACTTGCTGGGCACCTTGTCATAGGCCGCCGCGCCAGCGCAGCCGTTTTCAATGATGCGATTGTCATACAGGCGGAAGGACAGCAGAACGGCTTTCTTCAGCCATTGGTTCACCTGCCAGCCGCCATTGCCATCAGGCTGGGCCACGCGCGCTTCGCCGGAATCAAGCAGCGCCAGCGCCTGGTCCACCGGGCCGCGCACATCGCTGCTGGCGGCTGTTACATCGGCACGGTTTTCCCATGCCTGTTCGATTTCGGTGACGAGTTCGGCGGACATTTCAGAAAGCTCCGTGCAATGGTCTTGTTCGTGTCGGCGGCTAGCGCCTTGGCGTGACCGATTCAAGCGCGGACAGGAAACGGAATGCGCTCCACCGTAGCGAGGCGTTCATTAAAGGTTACGAGGTTTCGTATAAAAGGGCGTGATCTAACAGACACTTCAATCTTGGAACTGGCATTGGGACATAGCGCGAAATCACAGAAACGGCGAACCCGCCAGCGTGTCTGGCGAAACCGGGCGATGATGACTGCCGCGGCAGCAATGCTGTCTGCATGCGGCGGCGGAAGTGGTGGCGGAGCGCCGGTGATAGCAACGCCGCCACCCCCTCCCACACC
>JBASBA010000143.1:0-2385 GCA_049650885.1 Alteraurantiacibacter sp.
TCATTGACGCGCTGACCGATGATTTCTTCGCGGGGCTGGGGCAGGCGGAGGACCGGCTGCGCACTATCTTCGTGGTGGGCGATTACAAACAGGCGATCTTCCGCTTTCAGGGAACCAGTCCCGAGAATTTCGATGCGGCGCGCGCCAGCTATACCAGGCGGCTGTCCGACTGGGTAAACAACGCGGTACAGGCACGCCAGCGCATCGATGCACGCGAATTGCGCAATCTGGGTCTCGGCCGCTCGTACCGTACGGCGCAAAGTGTCCTTTCTTTCGTGGATGATGCGATTGACGCCATCGGTTACGAAAAATTCGGCCTGAAGGAAAAGCCAGAACCGCATGTGGGTGATGATCGTCCCGGTCTCGTCACCCTGTGGGCACCAGTCCCCGGCCACCCAGACGATGTAGAGGACGAAGCAGAAGACGGGCCGGAGCTGGGCATTTCGGAGCCTGAGCGGGTAATGGCAGAGAAGATCGCACAGCAGATCCGTTTCATGTGGGATGGCGGATTTGCGTTGGTGAAGGACAAGGCCAATCCGCGCAACGCGACGCCGGGCGATTTCATGGTGCTGGTGCGTAAACGCAAGGAACTGGCCGGACTGATCGTCGCCAAACTGCATGCCGCAGGCGTGCCGGTGGCAGGTGTTGATCGCCTTCGTCTGGGTGCACCGCTGGCGGTAAAGGACCTGATGGCAGCACTGCGCTTTGCCGCTCAGCCGCGCGATGATCTCAGCCTTGCCTGCCTGCTGGTTTCCCCGATTTTCGGATGGTCGCAGGCTGATCTGCTGCAATACGCAGCACGGCCAAAGGGTGTGGCGTTGTGGGATCATCTACGCGATCTTGAAGGCGAAAAGCCCGAAGAAGCTGTGCGCATGGCCGCAAATCTCCTGACCCTTGCCGATTTCGAGGCGCCGCAGGCCTTGCTGCACTGGATATTGCTTGGCCCGTGGAAGGCCCGTGCAAAGCTGGTGATGCGATTGGGGAAGGAGGCGAATGATCCGATTGACGAATTGCTGAACGCTGCCCTTCAATTCTCATCCGCAAACACCTCCAGCCTACAGGGCTTCATCCGCTGGTTCGATGCCGGCGATGGTGAACTGAAGCGCGAGGCGGAGGGGCAGGGCGATCTGGTGCGCGTGATGACTGTACATGGATCAAAAGGCTTGCAGGCCCCGATTGTGATCCTTGCCGATGCGTGCGGCGATCCCGACGCGTCCCGCCCGTCCGGGCTTGATCTGCACGAACAGCTTCCCGGCGGCGATGGCCGCTCCATCCCTCTGCCTGACCTGAAGGCCGACGAACGGGTAGGGCGGATCGAACAGGCAGCAGAGGCCGCGAAGGCCGCAGAGCGAGAGGAGCATTGGCGCCTGCTTTACGTGGCCATGACCCGCGCCGAAGAGGCATTGTTCATCGGCGGCGCTTTGGGCAAGCGTGACAGGGAGCCGAAAGAGGATAGCTGGTTCGCGAGGCTTGCTCCGCTTTTCGCTGCCGAGCCGCTGGATGATACGATCTGGTCTTGGCGACTGGAGCAGGGAGAACGTGCCAGTTCGTTGCCGCACCGGTCCCAGCAGGATTTGCCCATGCCGCCGCAATTACCTGCGTGGGCGACAGATCCGATTGGTCCGGAACCCCGCCCGCCGCGCCCGCTGGCCCCGTCATCCGGTACGGAAGAGCAGGGCGCCGATCCTCCAATGCCCGCCGAACAGGCGGCTGTCGCTGCTCAGCGCGGCGTATTGATACACGCGCTGCTGGAACGATTGCCCGATACCCCGCGCGATATGCGCGAAAGTGGGGCGAGGGCGTGGTTGCTACGCCAAGCTCCGGAACTATCGCATGCGGATCGCGATGAAATGCTGGCCCGCGCGCTTGGTGTGATTGATGCGCCCGACTGGCGCGACCTGTTTGGCCCGGATGCCTTGGCCGAGGTGCCACTGGCGGCCACCGTAGGTGAGCAGGTGATTGCAGGCACGGCGGATCGGCTGCTGGTACTGCCGGACCGTGTGCTGGTGGCTGATTTCAAGACAGCGCGCCGCCCGCCGCGCAGCCTTGAGCAGATTTCGCAAAGCACGTTGAAGCAGATGGGCGCCTATGCCGCGGCGCTTGCAGTGATCTATCCCGATCGCGCTATCGAGGCAGCCGTTCTCTACACACAAACGCCTCAACTTTTCGCGATTCCGGCCGAAATCCTCGCCCTGCACAAGCCGCAGTAGGGTTGCCCTCAAGGAAAGGTTTTGGCTCCTGGGCATTGAGTCAGCGTACGAAGCCCCTAGTTAGGGTGCCAAGAAATGTCAGGAGAATACAAATGGCGACCAAAACCGTAACCGATGCCAGTTTCCAGGCCGATGTGTTGGAAGCAGACAAGCCAGTGCTGGTGGATTTCTGGGC
>JBASBA010000144.1:0-2244 GCA_049650885.1 Alteraurantiacibacter sp.
AGCCCCTGCTGGTCCCAGTTCACCTGGCCGTTGCCGTTGGGCCGCAAGCCCCGGACGCGCTCGACGACCTGCACCTGCCAATGGCCCTGCAGTGAGCTTTCCAGCCGCTTCTCGACAAAGGGGATCAGCGCCTCGGGCAGAAGCTCCATGCCCTCGAACACATGCTGACGGGTAGATTTGGCCATTGAGGAAATCCTTATAGTTCAAATCGCGTTTGCCGGTTCCGCCCTTCAAGCGAAACCGTGGCGGCCATCTGGCTCAGCTCCGACCAGTCGGCGATCAGGGCGTTGTAGACCGTGGCCTCGGACGCCTCACGCCGCTTGTTGGCGGCGATGTCGTAGAGGCAGTAAGCCAGATCCTTCACTGCCTCGGCTTGGGGCCCGAAGCGTTTCAGCAGCGCCGCGCTGTCGTGCGACAGGCCCGTCCGCTCATGCAGGCGCACGAGGTGCTGCAGGCATTCCCAGACGGTCAGATGCCCGTCCTGCTCGGGCGCCCAGTCGGGGTCGAGCTCGCCGCGCCTGAGCAGCCGCACCTTGCCCGCTGCGCTTTCGACGATCCCGGCATGCTTCACGCTGTCGACTGCAATCCCCCGGGCGCGGGCGAGGCTGTCGGCAGCACCGAAATCGCCCTTGCCCATGCCGTTCTGTTCGAACCATGTGATGGCGAAACGGGTGTCGGCGTCGAACTCACCCTGGATGCCGCCGAGATACTCGTCGAGTTCGGCGTTGATCAGTTGCAGCGCGGTCTTGACCGTCATCGTGCTGTCGTCGGCCCCGAGCACGGCGCGGTAGCGAGAGAACACACCCATGCCGGGGCCGATGGCCGATTGCGGCATGTCAGCGGGCGCGATGTTGGCGGCTTGAAGTTGCCGCGCGCCCTCTCCTAGCTCGCGTCTCAATGTGCGCAGGAACTCACTCCGAGTTACTGTTTCGGCACGAGCTTCTCGAGGACGGCAGGAAAGGACGACCGATGTCGCAAGAGCATTCTTGTTCTTCTTCAGATTACCAGTCAACTCAGTGCGGACCGGCCATGTCGAACCGATCTGGTAACCCGCATCGATGATCGCTTGGAGAAACGTCGCCCAGCCTTTCGAAGACAGACCCGACTCATCGACTTCTCCTTGCCGAAAGGCGTAATAGATTGCAGCGGGAATGTCCTGACGGCCTTGCTGCGCCATGTGACGCATGACCTCGGTCATTCCGTTCAAGAAGAATTTCTCTGCATGATCCCGGCCTTCGTGCCGCTGGTGATCTGCGACCAGCTCTTCGGATTTGGGGACGAGGATGGTGCCGAAGAGATCGGGAAAGATCGGTCGGAGACCACGGCGCAGCCATACGTAAAAGAAGTCGGAAAGATCGGCGTACGGAACGTTGTCGTAGTAGGGTGGATCGGTGGAGACGACGCAATTCGAGAAATCAACCGCCTGCGCGCCGAGCTGAACCACCTTACTTCCATTATCCTTGGCGGGCAGGTTTGATAGCGCCTTGGCAAGATATTCAACCTGCCCAATGAAGTTTCCCGACGACGTCGAGAACGGGTTTCCCTCTGCCGTATCCCATCTCATCGGCAACGCCTGCATTGCGAAAACCTTCTGAATCTTCTCGGCACCGTTGTCCCAGAACGTGCTGGTCGACTGACGGTTCGCTAAGCGGCTCACGCCCAAAGCTAAATAGGTGGCGATGGCCGCGCTGTATTCGAAGGTCGCCTCGATCTCCGCAGCGATCTCTGGGATTAGGCCCATGAAGGTATTGAGGGCGATCGTTTGTCGGTCCATGAACAGATCGGACCAGTTCGTCGGCCCATAGTTCGTCACGCTCATGTACTGCGGATGCTGCGACATCGTGAAGTCCGGGCGCCAATCTGGTATCTCAGAGTGGGCGATGCGCTCATGTTCGTCAGTAGGCGAGACATAGCGTCGTCCGCGCCGACCCTCCGCCACGATGGCGAGGAGTTGCCATCCCATGCGTCCGCCCATGCCTTCGGCCTTCACGTAGTTCGCGGTTACCGCATCGCCGGTAAACGGACAGACGAAGTTCGCGCCTCTTCCGCTCTTGTTGCCGCCGTCGATCTTCGCCGTGTCCTTTGGTGTCCCGGTCCGAACATGAAAGCGGATACGAGCCCCTTCGACTTCGGGTTCGATCCACACCTTTCGTTTAGGTTTCTTGCAAAGCCAGTAGCTGGAAACGAGCGGGATGGGCGTCCCGCCCATAGCCGGATTCGGGCTCGGAACGGTCCGCGCCCATA
>JBASBA010000145.1:0-22455 GCA_049650885.1 Alteraurantiacibacter sp.
GCCGTATCCAGGGCCGTGCGCCGCGCGCGTGCGGGCCTTCAGGACCCGAACCGCCCGCTTGGCAGTTTCCTTTTCCTCGGTCCGACCGGCGTCGGAAAAACGGAATTGACGAAGGCGCTGGCCGCATTCCTCTTTGATGACGACCAGGCAATGGTGCGCATCGACATGAGCGAATTCATGGAGAAGCACGCAGTCGCCCGCCTTATCGGCGCACCACCGGGTTATGTCGGTTACGAAGAAGGCGGCGTGCTGACCGAGGCCGTGCGACGCAGGCCCTATCAGGTCGTTTTGTTCGACGAGGTGGAAAAGGCGCACAGCGATGTCTTCAACGTGCTGCTGCAGGTGCTGGACGATGGGCATCTGACGGACGGGCAGGGCCGCAAGGTCGATTTTTCCAACACGCTCATCATCCTGACGTCCAATCTTGGCAGTCAGTTCCTCTCCAATCTGGAGGACGATCAGAAGGTGGAGGATGTGGAAGACAAGGTGATGGATGTGGTGCGTGGCCATTTCCGCCCCGAATTCCTTAACCGGCTGGATGAGATCATCCTGTTCCACCGCCTGGCAATGGAACACATGGCGCCGATCGTCGATATCCAGGTGGGCCGTGTTCAAAAACTGCTGAAGGATCGCAAGATCACGCTGGACCTGACAGAAGGTGCACGCCGCTGGCTGGGCCGGGTGGGTTATGATCCGGTGTATGGCGCAAGGCCGCTGAAGCGTGCGGTGCAGCGCCATTTGCAGGACCCGCTCGCCGAGATGTTGCTGGAAGGGAAGGTTCCCGATGGCAGCCGTGTTCACATAGATGAAGGCGAGGGGCAGCTGGAAATGACGGTGAGTTGAGGGACAGCAGAGTAGCAGAACAGAGTTCCAGCCTAGTATTTGCGGGTTAAAATAGTGTGTTAGGTGGTTGCAACGGTAACTGTGTCACTTTGGTTACAGATGCGATAAAATGCGGATAGGCGCTTTGACAATGCCGGTTCGCTATTGCAACCAATGAGGCCTCATCACTGGGCTGGAACTTCACGTCATTGTCATTTCGAAGGCGCCGTAGAGCGTCACTGGTGTGCAGTGCATTATTGAAATTCCGCCCGCAGCTTGGGTTGGAGTCGTAATGAAGAAATTTGGTAAGACCAAAATTACCGGTCTCGTGGCGTCGGTATCCGTCGCCGCACTGCTTGCAGGCGCACCTGCATACGCACAGGACAATCAAGATGATCGTGACCAGCCAGACGGCGTCACCAGCAACCAGCCCGGTGACGTCACCGTTGTAACCGACGATGATACCGGCGCACTTGGTGCAAACACATCCGGCGATACCATTGTTGTTACTGGTTCGCGCGTTCGTCGCGATACCTACAACAGCACTTCGCCTTTGCAGATTCTCGATACCGAAGTCGCTCGCGACACCGGTAACTTCGATGCAGCGCAGATCCTCCAGCGTTCGGAAGCAGCTTCCGGCCAGCAGATCGACGCCACCTTCCAGGGCTTCGTGCTCGACAACGGCCCCGGTTCGCAGACGCTTAACCTGCGCGGCCTTGGTGCAGACCGAACACTGCTGCTGATCAACGGGCGCCGCCTGGCGCCTGCCGGTGTGGAAGGCGCTCCAACCAGCCCGTCCATCAACCTGCTGCCGGCCTCGCTGATCGCGCGCTACGACCTGCTGCTCGACGGCGCATCCTCGATCTATGGTTCGGACGCTGTGGCCGGTGTGGGTAACATCGTTCTGCGTAACGACATCGACGGCTTCGAGGCATTTGCCTCGGGCAGCTACAACCCCGATGGCGGCGGCGACGATTACACCATCAGCGGCGCGTGGGGTTCCACCTTCGATCGCGGCTTTATCGGTATCGGTGCAGAATACTCGCTGCGTGACGAGGTTCGCCTGCGTGACCGCCCGTTCCTGGCCGGTTGCGACACCAATTACGAAGTCGATCAGGATGGCAATATCTACACCGTCGGCCTGCGCGACAACGCAATCGTAAACCGCGATTCGAACAACGCGATTTCGGTGTCGGAAAGCGCTTGTAAGGTCGATGGTATCTCCGGCCGTATCTTCAATCCGTTCAACTTTGGCGGATCGATCTACTTCCAGCCTGATGGCAACGGCAACTTCCCCGGCTTCCCGGATTTCCCCTTTGCGGATTCCACAAATGCCTTCGGTGATCAGCTGGACCGTGATGGCGACGGCATCCGTGACGTCGATTTCCAGGATGTGAATACCAACGCGGCGAACCTCGACCAGACGTTCATCTCGGAGCAGAAGCTCTACAATGTCATGGCCTACGGTGAGTATTCCTTCGGCGGCGACATGAACCTGACGCCGTTTTTCGAAGCGCTTTACAGCCGTGCGGAAATCAACGCACCGAACACCGGCGTCGCACAGCTGTTCCCCTCCGTGCCGGACATCAACCCGTTTAACCCCTGTAACATTTCGGGTAACAACCCCGATGGCGTCGATTGTCGCTTGATCGACAATGCGCAGGCCGACGGTTTCCCCGTTTATGCACCTCCCGGTGTCCCCGGACCGCGCGGCAACTATGGCTTCAGCCTGCCGGTGACGCCGATTGTCGCAATCCGCGGCGATCGTAACAACTCGGACGTGGTTCAGGAGCAGTATCGCGGCGTGCTTGGCCTGCGCGGTGATCTTCCCTTCATCGGCGATACCTGGACCTTCGAGCTTTCTGGCGTTTATTCCCGCTCGGAAGGCCGTTCGATCATTCGCGGTATTCGCGAAGATCGTCTGGCTCTCGCGCTTGGTCTCGATCCGACTGCCGATTTCGATGGTGACGGTGTTGTTGACAACAACGGCGACGGCATTGCCGACGACTATGACAACAACCTCGATTTCTTCCAGGGCGACCCGCAGCTGATCGGTGTTTGTAACACTGCCGGCTTGGCTAACCCCGGCCTCGCTGCACCGGATCTGACCGCTGGTTGTACCCCCGTGAACCTTTTCGCGCCCAGCGTACTGTCCGGAGCAATCGGTGATTTCGCTTCACAGGCCGAACGTGATTACCTCTTTGGTGAGCGCGTTGTTGACACCACCTACGAACAGACCGTTATCGGCGGCTTCGCAACCGGCGATGTGTTTGAGCTTCCTGCGGGCCCACTCGCTCTCGTGGTTGGTGCTGAATACCGCAAGGACAGCATCAGCACGACGCCGAACGATGCCGCAATCAATGGCTTGTTCTTCGGCTTCTATCGTGACCTTGGTACCAACGGTTCCAAATACCTGGTCGAAGCATTCGCCGAAGTCGACATCCCCGTATTCGATAATGAAGATATCGGTCGTTTCGACATGAACCTTTCCGGTCGTGTGACCGAGGAAGAATTCTACGGCACTGCCGGAACGTATTCGGCCAAGGCAAGCTGGAGCCCCGTGCCCCAGGTTCTGTTCAAGGCCACTTACGGTACGTCGTTCCGCGCGCCAAACCTGCGTGAGAACTTCCTCGGCGGTATCACTGGTTTCACCACCATCTCCGATCCTTGCGCCGTTCCTGACGCAGCATTCGAAGCTCTGAACGGTGGCTATCAGGCCGCAGACGACACCCGTGACGCTGACGTGCTGGCGATCTGTCGTCGTGAAGGTCGCGATCCGACCACCGTTGGTATCAACGCTGCAGGCTCGAACACGACTGCACTGTCCAGCATCGAAGTTGCCAACCAGGGTTCGCTTGATCTTGATCCGGAAACCTCGAAGTCCTTCACGGCAGGCGTTGCAGTTACCGAGAACTGGGGTGATTTCGACTTCTCGTTCAACTTCAACTACTACTCGATCATTGTTGAAGACTCGATTGCCGAGTTGTCCGCTCAGTTTGCGATCAACGAGTGCTATCTGGATGAAGACACCACGCGTAGCGTGTTCTGTGACCAGCTTCAGTATTCGCAAGGTGATCGGGCTCTGATCAACCAGGCTTTCCCAACCTTCCTGAACCAGGACAAGGAAACGGTTAAGGGCATCGATCTGAATGCGAACTTCGGTTACGAGACGCCATTCGCCGGTGACATCCTCGATCTGGGTCTGAACCTTCGGGCGAACCACCTGATCGAACGTAGCACCCTGTTCATCACTGATGACCAGGAGGACTTCGACGAAGATACCGGCGAATTCGGTTTCCCCAAATGGACGGGCCGCGCAATCGGCACGGTTGGTTGGTCGGACTTCGTCCTGACCTGGGAAACCCGCTTCATCGGTCGTACCGAACAGCAGGCTGACGGTGTCGAGGAATTCTCCGACGTGTTCGGTCGCGGTCCTGACGGGCAGCCCACCGGCTTCATCAGCGACACCTGCCTCGGCAATGGTTCGGGTTCGAACGATCCCGATACCGGCGAGTTCATCCCCGACGGTATCGTTGCGGGTGACGGCAACTTCTGCCGTGATGTTGGCTTCGCTGAAGATTACTTCGTGCACACGATCTCGCTGCGTTACGACATCAACGAGAACATTCGTCTGCGCGCCGGTATCTCGAACCTGTTCGACGATGCTCCGCCGCTTATCGATACCGCTCAGGTGTTTGGCATCTCGAACACGCCAATCGGTAACGGCTACGACCTTGATGGCCGTGAATTCTTCGGTTCGGTTCGGGTTCGCTTCTGATCCCTTTCGTAGCTAGCTAGACAACAGGGCGGCCCTGCAACTTCGGTTGCGGGGCCGCTTTGCTTTTGGCGCGCTTGACCCTTGCGCCTCGCAACGTAGGACCGTTGCGAACACAGCAATCGGGTGAGAGCATGAAAATCGATTCGACTATTTGCGCAGTCATCACAGGTGGCGCTTCCGGCTTGGGCGAGGCAACGGCGCGCGCGCTGGCAGCCAAGGGTGCGAAAGTCGCCCTGTTCGACCTGAACGAGGAGCGCGGCGAAAGCGTGGCTGCAGAAATTGGCGGCATCTTCTGCAAAGTCGATGTGTCGAGCGAGAATTCTATCGCTGCAGGCTTCGCCAAGGCCAGGGATGCCCATGGGCAGGAACGCGTGCTGGTGAATTGCGCCGGTATCGGCGCCATTGGCAAGATTGCCCGCCGGGACCGCGAAACGGGCGACATCAGCCACCTGCCATTCGAACTTTTCGAGAAGACCTTGAAGGTCAATCTGCTGGGCACCTTTGGCTGCATGGCAAAGTCTGCCGCCGGAATGATGACTCTGGACCCTGTTGGCGACTACTCGGAACGTGGCGTGATGATCAGCACCGCATCGGTCGCTGCCGAAGATGGCCAGATAGGGCAGGTTGCCTATGCTGCGTCCAAGGCAGGCGTGAAGGGCATGACGCTGCCGGTGGCCCGCGACCTGATGAATGAAGGTATCCGCGTGAACACCATCCTGCCGGGTATTTTCATGACGCCGATGATGGCTGGCCTACCCGAAAAAGCGCAGCAATCGCTTGCCGCCTCGGTGCCTTTTCCAAAGCGGCTCGGCCAGCCGGAGGAATATGCCGATCTTGCCTGCTTCATGGTGGAAGCCGAGTATATGAATGCGGAAACCGTTCGTCTTGACGGCGGCATCCGCATGCCGCCGAAATAGGCGGATCGGGGAGGAATGGCACAGATGAGCGGTTGGCATATCGGCGTTATCGGCGGATCCGGTTTGTACGAGCCTGGCGCGCTTGAGGATTCGCAGGAAATTGCCATCAGCAGTGCGTTTGGCGAACCGTCCGGCCCTGTCACGACAGGGCGCATTGGCAATGTGCGTTTCACGTTTATCGCCCGGCACGGTGAAGGGCATGCGCTGTCACCGGGCCATGTCAATTACCGCGCCAATATCGATGTGCTGAAGCGCGCGGGGGTGACGGACGTGCTGGCCATTTCCGCCATCGGCAGCTTGCAGGAGGAATTGCCGCCGGGCAGTTTTGTCGCGGTGGACCAGTTGATTGATCGCACCATGGGCCGCGAACGCAGCTTCTTTGGGGATGGTATCGTCGCCCATGTGCCGCTGGCCGATCCGGTGTGTCCGCGATTGTCTGGCCATGCTGCCAAGGCCGCTGCCAAGGCCGGGGCAACGGTTCACAAGGGCGGCACCTATGTCGCCATCGAGGGGCCACAATTTTCCACTCGTGCAGAAAGCCACATGTACCGCGCCTGGGGGGCGGATGTGATCGGCATGACGGCCATGCCGGAGGCGCGTCTGGCGAGAGAGGCGGAACTGCCATATGCGCTGATCGGAATGGTGACGGACTACGATTGTTGGCGCGATGCGCAAGATGACGTCGATGTTGCCGACATACTCAGGGTGATGAAGGATAATGCAGACACGGCGCGAGGCATGCTTGACGCACTGGCAAAAGTGCTGCCGAAGAACCGCAGCGCAAGTCCGATCGACACGGTGCTCGACACCGCTATAGTCACACCGCGCGAAAAATGGTCTGTGCCTGCAAGTACCCGGCTAGACGCAGTTGCAGGTCGATTGATAGAATTGTTTCCTGCGCATAAAGATTGATGCTGGAAACTTGCAAACTTGGGTAAAGTTGCGCATTGTAGTTGCTTATGCAACCGACGAAATCATTATCGCAATTTCTGCCGTACCAGCTGTCCCTGGCATCCAACGCAGTTAGCGGCCGCATCGCTGTCGAGTATCGTCAGCGTTGGGGCCTGAGTATCCCCGAATGGCGCGTCATGGCGGTTTTGGGGGATGTCGGCGCACTGACGCAGCGCGACCTGACGAAGCGCACCTTGATGGACAAGGTTGCCGTCAATCGTGCATGCAAAGGGTTGGAGGAGCGCACTCTTGCGGCCCGCACTCCCAATGAATCCGATGGCCGTTCGCACCTGCTGGACCTGACGGACGGTGGGCGCGAGATGCATTCGGAAATCATGCCGCTGGCATTGGAGATAGAGCGGCTGATGTTCGCCGGCTTCTCAAAGGACGAACTGGACCTGTTCCGCACCCTTCTGGAACGTGCGCGCAAGCAGGCGGAGGATTTGGACGCGGTGGATCTTGGCGGAAGTTTCGGCATGAATTGATCGCACGACAGGCGCACTAAAAAGGCCCCGCCGGTTTGTCCCGGCGGGGCCTTTTTTGTTGATTGCCGTCGATCAGCCGAATGCATCCGAGATCGAGCAGGCTGCCGGGCCGAGGATCACGATGAACAGAACCGGCAGGATGAACAGGATCAGTGGCACCGTCATGATGGCGGGAAGACGGGCGGCCTTTTCTTCGGCCCGCATCATGCGTTCATTACGGAACTCGGCCGACAGAACCCGCAGGGCCGATGCCAGCGGCGTACCATAGCGTTCAGTCTGCACCAACGTGGTCACCACGCCGCGAACGGCTTCCAGGTTTACGCGATAGGCCAGGTTCTCGAACGCCTGGCGACGCTCTGTCAGAAACGAAAGCTCGATGGCAGTGAGGGCGAATTCGTCACCCAGTTCGGGGTACGCACGGCCCAGTTCGCGGGCTACGCGGTTGAATGCAGCATCCACCGTCAGGCCGGCTTCGGCACAAATCACCAGCAGGTCCAGCGCGTCTGGCAGGCCCTTCTGGATTGCCAGGGTGCGCTTTGATGTGATGTTGGAAAGATAGATTTCCGGGCCTTTGTAACCGATCACCACCAGCGCGGCGAAGGCGAGAAAGCGCTTCATGCTGCCCCATTCGGGGAAGGTGTCCGTCCAGTAGACGACCACGATGCCGATCAGGCCCAGCACCACAGGCAGCACCATCCGGGCAAAGATCACGAAGATCGCCCATTCCTTGTTGCGAAAACCAGCTTGCGCCAGCTTTTGCTGGATGACTTTGACCTGGCTTTCCTGCAGCACTTTCATGCCCTGCAGTGTGTCTTTCATCTTGTCAGTGGTATCGGTGCGCTGGGTCAGGCTCTGGCGCTTTTTCGAGGTTTGCGTCAGCATGCCCGATTTCAGCTCGGCGCGCCGGTCGTTCAGGGCCTTCACACGCTTGGCCATCGGATCTTTCACCGTGACCGCGGCATAGATCGCAAGCACTACTGACAGGGCTGCGATGCCGGCGAGTATCGATCCGACAAGGATGACATCGACGCCAAGAAGCGTGGGGCTGGATGCGGGGGTAATCATCAACATAATTTGCATATCCTCCGCGATCAGATTTCGAAGCTGACCATCTTGGCCATGATAAAGGCGCCGATGCTCATCCAGACAAGGCCGCCAAGGCCTGTCACGATCAGGCGGTCATCCGTGAAGAATGTGCCCAGATAGTCAGGATTGATCCAGAAGATCAGCCCGAAGACGATGAATGGCAGCGACCCGACGATGTATGCAGAGGCCTTGGATTCAGAGCTCATCGCCCTGATCTTCAGTTTCATCTGCGAGCGCTTGCGAAGCACATCGGCCAGGTTGGACAGCGTTTCGGCAAGGTTGCCGCCCGTCTCGCGCTGAATGGCCAGCGTTATGACGAAAAACTGGAACTCGGGTGTGTCCAGCTTGTCAGCCGTTACCTGAAGCGCTTCCTCCATGGTGCGACCGATCTTGATGCGTTCGGTAACTGCGCGAAACTCGGCACCGACTGGGCCGGGCAATTCACTGGCAACGACGCTCAGCGTCTCTGTCACCGGAAGGCCGGAGCGCAGTCCGCGCACCAGCAGTTCGATGGCGTCGGGAAATTTCGAAGTGAACTTGGCCGTGCGGCGCTTGATGAAAGAATTGACGACCATGTGGGGCAATCCCGCGCCGACCAAAATACCGATACCAAGCGACATCGCACCGGCACCTGTCTTCAGGAACAGCAAGGCTGTCACCGTCAGGGCAAGACCCAGCGAAGTGTACAGATATTGCGAAAGCGACCAGTTCTTCCCGGTCCGGTTGAGGCGCAACTCAAGCGCCTGCGTCCGCGAGGCGGCCCCTGCGCGCGAGAACTGTTTGGGTTTCCGGGCGGCGATGGCTTTTTTAAGCTGGCCTTCGACCTTGTCCGTGGTGCTTTGCGAATGGCGATAGCGCACGGCTTCCAGACGCCGCTGCCCTTCCTTTGCGGGAGAGGTGCCCGTAAACGCCATGTAGCCCAGGATCATCAGGCCCATGAGGCCACCGGCTAATAGCACAAGCTGGATGATGCTCATGGAAAACCTTCTTTCAATCGTAAGTCAGTTGCGGTGTTGATTGCGGGTGGGAATCGATCCCACCCGCAGATCAAAGGCTTATTCGGCGGGTTCGGCGTCGGCCTTCGACTTCTTCGGCGATGAGCCGAGAAGTGATTTCAGGTCGAACTTGCCCAGCATCGAGCCTTTCTGGCCTGCCTCATCGATGCTTGCGCCGTCATCATCGGAAACGCCGACAATCATCTTGGCGATCTCGCGGATCGGACCGACTGTTTTCGAACTCTTGTTCGCCTCGATAAAGGTCTGCCCCAGCTTGGCGGCATTGGCGGCAGCCTTCTGATCGAAGTTGATGTGGAAATTGATCTTGCGTTCGATCGAGGCTTCGAAATCGGCCTTGCTGATTTCTGCCGTACCGCTTTGCATCTTGTTGCAGACGATCAGCGGGTGACATGAAGGCGCATTGGTCTTCAGCCATGACAGGATGCGGATCGCGTCGCGCGCCGATGCGAGAGTAAGCTCGGTGACCAGCGTCACCACGTTTACATCGGTCAACAGGTGCGGGAAGTTGATCAGCATGTTGCGCGGCATATCGATCACGGTCATGTCGAAGGCCTGGCGAAACTCTTCCTCCAGCTGGAGAAATGCCGTGCCGTCCGTCATCATCGGCGAATTGATCGGTGCCTCTGCTGACATGATGGCCAGATTGTCATTGGCGCGGATCATGGCGCGTTCGATGAACAGGCCGTCGATACGGCTCGGATTCTCGATAGCATCGGTCAAACCGCGACCCGGCTCCAGATCCAGCGCCAGGGCGCCGGTGCCGAAGTGGACATCGAGATCCAGCAGCGCGGTGGAGCGTTGGTGTTCGGTGGAAAACAGCCATGCAAGCGAAGTGGCCAGCGTGGAGGCGCCTACACCGCCGCGTGTTCCCACGACTGCCGTGGCGACATGTTCGCGCTCGCCTTCACCCTCGGCATTGCGGGGCGAGGAGAATACGGACTGCGCCTGTGTCAGCGCATCGCGCAACTGGCCTGCGGAAAGCGGCTTCAGCAGGTAGTCGTGGATGCCGCTGGCAAGCAGATCGCGATAAAGGCGAACGTCGTTTACCTGTCCCACTGCGATCACCACCGTGCCCGGTTCGCAAACCTCGGCAAGGGCGTTGATATCGTTCAGCGGATCGCCGCTTTCGGACAAATCGACCATCAGGATTGCCGGACTAGCAGCGATAGACAGCGACTGGATGGCGTTGCGCAGGCCACCCTTGTTGCACTTCTCGGGCTGCCAGCCCATTTCGATGACCACCGGACGCAGCACGTCAAGTGCGCTCTCGTCACAGATAAAGGCGGAGAACGGCTCGCGATTGCTCATCGAGCCAGTTTTGAAAGGCGAGTTCATTAGTTACCTCCTCCTTCGGATGACGAGACCGCCGGCAGGCCGCCTGCGCCCGAGGGTTCTTGCGCACGGTAGGATTCGATGGCCCGGTTGGATGTCATGATAACGGTTTCGCCAGTGCCCTTTGCACCTTCCAGAAGGTGTTCCGGATTGGCGACCATTGCGGCGATGTTGCTGTTTACGGCGCATCCAAAACCGTCGGACGTGTGATTGCCCTGCTGAAAGCCGTATTTGTCAGACCAGTCCGGGCAGCCTGGAACAGTTGCGATGGAACGTGTTACCACCACGCGGACGAAGCCTGGATCGACGTAGCCCTGGGTAACCGGAGCGCCATCGGCAAGAAGCAGGCCATACCGGCCAGCGACCGAGGCGATATCCTCGCGAACCGCAGGGCTTTCAACCGGGGTATCAATGGCAACGCGGTCGCCATATCCAAGATCCATCATCTCGAACCAGTCGGCCAGTCGGCTTGCTTCCGTGGCATCAAGCCCGGATACGCCGGTGCGCAGGTCGAGCACGTAATTGCTGCGTTCGACAACCGGCTGATTGACGCTGTTGAGCGAGAAGTTGTTGTTTGCATCCATTCCGCCACAGGCGGCGAGGCCGAGGCCTAGCGAGATCGCAAGTGCCGAACCGGCGGCGCGTTTAAAGCTGATGTTCATGGCAATCACTCTCCTTGTGCGATGCTGAAGCCGGGCGTCGCGGCCGAGGCAGTCTGGGTGGCGGCACCCGCAGGGTTCTGGCCACCGGCAAGCGCTGCACCGTTCTGGTCCGTCACGCTGACGGCGGGTCCGGCAGGGGCCGGGTTCGCAGCGCGAGGCATGGGACGCGCGGCACCGCTGGTGCCATTTGTCTCTTGGCCGAGCAGGAATTGCGAAACGCCATTTGGCACTGCGAATCCATCGGTCGGCAGGCGGATCTCGCGGTCGCTGACCGGGTTAACCAGATATGGCGTCACGACGATTACCAACTCCGTTTCGCCGCGCTGGAAATCCGTGGAGCGGAACAGGTTGCCAAGGATCGGAATGTCACCGACGCCAGGGGCTTGATCGAGCGTGTGCTGGGCGTTGTTCGACATCAGACCAGCGATCATGAAGCTTTCGCCCGAACCCAGCTCCACCGATGTTTCCGCGCGGCGGATGGTGAGGGCGGGGATCTGGAAACCGTTAAGCGTAACGGCGCCCTGACTGGAAAGCTCGGATACTTCCGGACGAACGCGGATGGAGATGCGGCCATTGGCCAGCACGGTGGGCGTATAAGAAAGGCTGACACCGAACTTCTTGTATTCGACGGTTGTCGTGCCCAGGCCCTGCGACAGCGGAATGGGGAACTCTCCGCCAGCCAGGAATTCTGCCGTTTCGCCCGAAAGGGCGGTCAGGTTCGGCTGGGACAGGGTGGTGACCAGACCGCGGCGTTCGCCAAGATCAAGTGCGCCCGCGATATCCAGACCGAAAAGCTCGCCAATGGCGCCCAGCGTTGTCTGCCCTTCGATAGGCGTGATGCTGGTGCCGGGAATGGTGCCGGCGCAAGTGCCGTCGGCCAGGATCGGCGGGACGCAGCCAGCAACTTCGTTGCCGATACCCAATGGGCCGCCAAGGGCGTTGAACTGCTCTGTCACCTGACGACCGCGTCCGATACCGAACTGGAAACCGCCGGTGCCGTCGATCGTGGTGAGGTTTGCGCCGATGCTACGAACCAGCGAGCGGCTGACTTCGGCAAAACGCACGCGCAGGTTTACCTGCAGCGGCGTGGCCATGCGAAGGCGGGAGATGACGTTGGTTTCACCGCCGGTAAAAGCCTGCACCAGGCGTTCGGCCTCGGCAGCGTCTTCGGGGGCGGCAACGGTGCCGGTAAGCAGCACGGTGTTGGTGCCCATGGTGGCGACGCGAACGTCGGCTTCGGGCATCGCCAGGCTCAACATCTGGTCAACGCTGTCCAGGTTCGATCCGACGCGGATGTTGGCAGACCAGATGATGTCACCGGCAGGGTTGCTGGCGTAAATCGTGGTCTCTCCGCCGGACAGGCCGAAAACATACAGCTGGCGCTGCGATTTCACCTGAACATCGGCAACCTGATCGTTGGAGACGAAGATGTCGGCCATGTTACCCGGCACGGTGATCAACTCGCCGCGGCCGATGGACAATACGATGTCCTGTGCGGGCCGGACGCTGGTCTGGGCGGTAGCGGTGCCTGCCGGCACGGCTATGGCCAGGGGTGCAAGGGCGCATGCGGCGCCGAGCACAGTCTTGAAAAGGCGGCTTTTCATCGTCTTGCCTTTCGGTGCGTTTCCGTTGGAAATCGTTGGTTTGATAGTGTTCATGGATCTGGCCTTCACCGCAGGGTCGACATGCCGAGCGAGCCGACACGGGCACCTTCGCCCATGGCGCCGGACTGGCGATCGAGAAGGGCACCCGCGCCGCGTCCGACGGGAGTAACGACGGTGGACTTGCCGCGCGTCACGCGGACGGTGGGGCCGGTGGGTGCAGTGTTGGCTGTTACACCAGGTGTCATCTGCGGTGCGCCCTGCTGTTCAGGTCCAGTGGGACGGTTGGTGTTGCCCTCGCGGCGCGGGGGTACCGTGCGACGCTGGAAGCGCGATACGTCGCCACCCGTCTGGAAGGTGGTGGCACCTTCTCCGGGGCGTGACATGGCGGCGCGCAGCAAACGCTCTTCCTCTTCGGGAGAAGCATCGTTGGGCAGTTCGACATCGCCAGAAGCAATAGCGCGTTCCAGTTCAGACTGGTTGTCGGCGATGGAGCGGAGCGAGAGGCTCAGCGTGCCGATGGTCTGTGCAACGGCAATCTTCTCGGCAATGCGCGGTGTCACTTCCATCGTCACCGTGCGGAAAGCGCGAACGACTGTCCGCCCATCTTCCGAGGTAGTGGTTTCTGTGGACTGGTCGGTTGCCAGAACGCGCAGGTTTGTAAGAATGGTTTCGGACGTGCGCAGCGCATCGCCATCGCCGCCCGTAACGGACTGGGTAAGCACCATGTCCACACGGTCACCCGGAAAAACGAAGCCGGCCACACCGGTACGGGCAGAAACGGGCACCGTCACGGCACGCATCCCTGGGCCAAGCGCCGCTGCAAGGAAGCCGCGATCGCCAGGTGCAACAAGCGTGCCCTGTGTTACCGGCTCACCCGCAGTCATCGGGTGACGTACGACCGTGCCAAGCAGTGCCTGCATATCGGCCTCACCGTCGATGAAATAGGCGTCCTGCACCAGTTCCTTGGGCCACAGCTGGTAGGAAACGGCATCGGCTGTTACGATGGTGCCGACGGGCAGGCCACGTTTGGCAACCAGCACTCTGGGGCCGGTCGGCTCGACCTCGGCAGCGGCCGAGGCTTCTGGTGCCGCAGCACCGGCGAACATGCTGCGAGCAAGAAGAGCTGTACCGATCGCCACGATCAGTGCTCCTGCCAACAGAAAAAGTTTCTTCTTGTCCATGGTGCGTCAAGCCCCCTCAGATGGTCCTTGCAAAATGCTTTGTGCCGAATACGGCTCGAATGGTTAAAATCAGGTTCACTGCGCCGCTGCCGCGATGGCGGAAACGGGTAAAAAGAATGTGCCGATGACCCACAGGCCCGCAGCGGAAATGGCCACTCCATAGGGCACGGCCCAAGGTTTCTTGCGGCGACCCATCACGTTGCGCGCGCCGATGACAAGCGTCAGCACGCCGCCGATCAGGGCCATCATGATTATGAATTTGACGAGCACGAGCGGCTGCATCCACAGCGCCAGCGCGGTAAGTAGTTTCACATCGCCGCCGCCCATCTGCTTCAGCGCGAACAGCACGCTGCCCAGCGCAAAGACAGCCACGGCCAGGCCAAGCTGAATGGCGATGTCGGGCCAGAAGGCGTAGCCGCTGGCAATCCAGAAAACAGGTGCGCCCAGGGCGATTGCCCCGTTCAGCCAATTGGCAATGCGACGGCTCTTGATATCGGTATAGGCCGCTACCAGCAGCGCAATTGCCAAGGCGGCAAGCAAACCGTACGTGATCGGATCGTTAAACATTAAGGCCCCCAAGTGTCCCTTGAGCCTTGTGCTAGCGTGCATGGCTTACCAAAAAGTAACCAAAGGCAGGAGGACGGAATTAGCCACGCTACCAGTCAGGTTCCCGCAGATTTCGATCGCAGGGCCATTCCCACAAGTGCGACAGAGCGCAAATGGATTGCCGAAGACGGGCACGAAATCCGTATAATCGACTGGAGTGATCCTCCGGCCGATGTGCAGCCGCGTGGGTCGATCCTGTTCATGGCAGGGCGCGGCGACGCCTATGAAAAATATCTCGACAGCTTCGAGCACTGGCGGCTGGATGGCTGGAAAGTGTGTGCGGCGGACTGGCGCGGGCAGGGCGGATCGGGCCGTCTGGGGAATGACGACGCCACCGGCCATATCGACGATTTCAGGTTGTGGGTCACCGATCTGGCGCAATTGTGGAGCCAGTTTGCAGAAGGCCGCGAGGGGCCGCTGGTGCTGATGGGCCATTCCATGGGCGGCCATCTTGTTGTCCGCGCGGCGATAGAGAAAGTGCTGATGCCCCAGCCCGATGCGCTGGTGCTGTCAGCCCCCATGCTGGATGTATTTCCCGAGCATGTGCCGCTGTTTTTCCGCCGCGGACTTGCTCACGCGATGGCGCGGCTGGGTGATCCGCGCAGACCGGCCTGGGGTAAGGGCGAGAAGCCGATCGCCATGAACACCCTTCGGCAAAACCTGCTGACCCATGACACAGATCGTTACGGCGATGAAAAATTCTGGCGCAAGTCCCGCCCGGAACTGAAGCTTGGAGCGGGAAGCTGGGGCTGGGTGCGCGGCGCGATGGATTCGATTCGCGCCATCCACGCGCGCGGCGCGCTGGAGAGTGTAAACCTGCCCGTGCTGGTGGTGGCCACCAATGCAGACAGGCTGGTCAGTCCGGCGGCAGTGCGACGGGCAGTGGACCGCCTGCCCGATGTGGAGGCCCTGATCTTTGGCGCAGAAGCGCGCCACGAAATCCTGCGGGAGGTTGATCCGGTGCGGGACAGGGCGCTGGCAAGGATCGACGATTTCCTTGAACGGCGTGTGCCCCGGATGACTGGCTGACTTGACTGATTGCGTGCTCTTATGACCGAAATTTTCGATATCGCCGTGATCGGTGCCGGGATGGCAGGCGCAAGTATCGCCGCCGAACTGGCCACCGCCGCTGGCCCGCAGGTGCGCATTGCCATGTGCGAGGCCGAAGATTTTCCGGGCTATCATACCACCGGCAGATCTGCCGCCTTCAGGGAAGAATGCTATGGCGGGCCCGATGTGGTCCCGCTGACGCTGGCATCCGGCGAATACCTGCGAGATGGCGGCTACCTGACGCACCGCGGCGGGCTTTACGTCGCCCGCGAAGGGCAGGACGCGGATATTGACGCCTTTCTTGAGCGGTTTGCCGATTCGGAGGTGACCATCCACCGGTTGGATCGTGCAGGATTGGAAGCGAGGCTTCCCGGCGTTCGATCTGCGTGGACACAGGCGTTGAGCCAGCCCAATTGCGCGGACATTGATGTGGCCGGGCTTCATCAGCATTACCTGGCGCGGGCAAAGGACGCTGGCGTCACCCTGCTTGCGCGGCATCGCCTGCAGGATGCATCACGAGAGGGTACGGGTTGGCGGCTGGATTTCGGCACCTCGGGGCAGGTGAAAGTGGCTATCGTGGTGAATGCCGCGGGGGCCTGGGCCGATAACATCGCCCGACTGTGCGACGCACGCGCCCTTGGCATACAGCCTCTGCGCCGCACCGTGGCACAACTGCGCGTTGATCCTGCTCCCTCACCAGACCTGCCGCTGACCCTGGATATTTCCGGCGATTTCTATTTCCGGCCCGATCACGGGCGCATCTGGCTCAGCCCGCACGACGAGACTCCCAGCGAACCATGCGACGCCGCACCGCAGGAATATGATGTGGCACTGGCGATTGATCGGTTTGAAGGCGTTGTCGACTGGCGGGTTGAAGCAGTGGAGCGCAAATGGGCGGGCCTGCGCAGTTTCTCCCCCGACCGTTTGCCGGTTTACGGCTTCGATCCACAGGTGGCCGGTTTTTTCTGGTTCGCCGGACAGGGCGGCTACGGGATCCAGACCGCGCCTGCCGCTGCCCGTTTCGGGGCGCAGATGCTGCTGGATCGTCCACGCGATGAAATGACGCAGAATCTGGACGGGGGCCTCTATTCGCCGCGTCGTTTCCATCCTGGAAGTCCGACCTAGCCAAGAGCATGATCTTAGTTATGCTGCCCGCTGGACCACACTAACGGGAGAATATTGCATGGGACATCATTTCCAGATTTACAAAGACAAGGCCGGCGAATTTCGCGTGCGCTTCAAGTACAATGAAGAAATCATGTTCTCGACCGAGGGCTATTCCTCGAAAGCGAGCGCCAAGAATGCGATCGAATCCATTCAGAAGAATGGCCCCGGTGCCAAAGTCGTAGACGAAAGCTGATTTTCAGCGGGCGCTGTCGGCCGCATCGCTGGCGAGGCGGTCGACACGCTCGTTTTCCTCGTGGCCGGAATGGCCCTTTACCCATTGCCAGTGGATCGTGTGCGGTGCGGCCGCCTCGATCAGGTCATGCCACAGATCCTCATTGCGAACCGGCTTCTTGCTGGCATTGATCCAGCCGCGCTTTTTCCAACCTTCGATCCACTTGGTCATCCCGTCGATGACATAGCGGCTGTCTGTGTACAGCGTTACATCGCACGGCTCGATCAGGGCCTTCAATGCGCGGATCGCGGCCATCATTTCCATGCGGTTGTTGGTGGTTTCGGGTTCTGAGCCGGAAAGCTCCTTTTCATGGCTGCCCATGCGCAGCAGCGCGCCCCAGCCGCCGGGGCCGGGATTGCCCTTGCACGCACCATCGGTGAAAATATCGACCTGTTTCACGATCCGAAAACAACCTTTCCTTCGCGGCGATAGAATTCCAGCCTGCGCACGAAATCCATCGGATCCTTCTTCGTTACCAGCGCATCGGCCGGTGTTTCTATCCAGTCCTGCGCGCGGCTGGAAACAAATCGCAGCGCTGCACCCTGCGCCAGCAATGGCATCGCAACGCGTTCCTCATGCGTCAGCGGACGCTCGCTTTCATAGCCCGCGACAAGGGCTTGTCCCACTTCGGGCCGATAGTCGCGGCCATCGCCGCTGAAACTCCATGCCGCGTGGGTGACGGCAAGATCATATGCCATTGCATCATTGCAGGCGAAGTAGAAGTCGATCAAGGCGCTGACCTTCTCGCCTCGCATCAGCACGTTGTCGGGAAAAAGGTCCGAATGAATGATGGAGCGGGGCAAGCCTTCGGGCCACTGCCCTGCAACATCGCGGGCCACCGTAGCCACGTATGGAAGGGCGGGGTCGATTTCGGCAAGCCTTTCCACAGGGCAGTCGGCAAGCACTTGCGCGGACACTTCGGGGCCAAGGCTATTGCGGCGCTCTCCGGCAAAACCCGCTGCAGTGCGGTGCATCCTGGCCAGAACGCCGCCCACATTGCGCGCCTGGGCAGGGGTGGGCGCATCCACCGATACCCCGGGCAGGAATTCAATCAACGCCACGGCCTTGCCATCCAGCATCCGCGACGAATCGCCGCAGCGATCATGGATCGTACGCGGCACGGGGCAATCATTCGCGGCCAGGTGATCCAACAGGTCGAGGAAGAAGGGAAGATCCTTCAGTTCGATCCGCCGTTCATACATTGTCAGAATGAAGCGTTTGCCATTGGCCGCGCTGCCGCTGGTTTCGATCAGCCAGTTGGAATTGGAAACACCCTCGGCAATTCCCTTTGCCGAAACCAGTTCGCCAACATCATAGTGCGCAATCAGTTCGGCCAGAGTTTCGGCCGAGAGCTGGGTGTAAACCGCCATCTTCGAAAAACCTAGTCCATCAGCTGGCGAGGCAGCTTGAAGACCATCTTTTCCTCTGCCGTGCGTACCTTCTCTTCGTGAATTTCGCGCCATTCACCAAGGCGAGAGACGACTTCGCGCACCAGTACTTCGGGCGCGCTGGCCCCTGCGGTGACGCCAACCGTGCCCACGCCATCCAGCCACGCAGGATCAATTTCCGAAGCGCGCTGTATCAGGTGAGAGGTCGTGCCCAAACGCTCTGCCACCTCTACCAGCCGCAGGGAATTGGAGGAATTCGGAGCGCCAATAACCAGCACCAGGTCACAACCGGGCGCCATCGCCTTCACCGCTTCCTGTCGATTGGATGTGGCATAACAGATATCTTCGGCCTTTGGCGCCACGATCTGCGGATAGCGCGCCTTCAGCGCTTCCACGATTTCTGCGGTATCGTCTACCGACAGCGTGGTTTGCGTCAGGAACGAGAGGCTTTCGTCCTGCGAGAACGAGAGTATTTCCACATCCTTCACGGTTTCCACCAGCGTCATCTGGCCAGCAGGCACCTGGCCCATCGTGCCGATCACCTCCGGATGGCCCTCATGGCCGATGAAGATGATGTGCTGACCCTTTTCGATCTGGCGTTCCGCCTGGCGATGGACTTTCGACACCAGCGGGCAGGTGGCGTCCACATAGATCATTTCGCGCCGTTCAGCCTCCGCCGGTACGGATTTGGGCACGCCATGCGCACTGAACACAACCGGCATATCGCCCGGCACTTCGTCCAGTTCATCGACGAAAATCGCGCCTTTCTCCTTCAGACCGTCGACGACATAGCGATTGTGCACGATTTCGTGCCGAACATATACGGGCGCGCCGAACTTCTCGATCGCCTTCTCGACGATCTCGATTGCACGATCCACACCGGCGCAAAAGCCGCGCGGGGCGGCGATCTTGACGATGATCGGCAATTTTTTGCCCGAGGGGCGGTTTTCCTGAAATGGGGCGTTCATGCTGGTGTCTCTAGCTGTTGTCGCCCCGTCGTGAAAGGGCTAGGGCCCTGCGAGCGAAGTTTGGCGCACGAAAAAATACTGCTGTGCATGATACAAGGAATGGGAATGAAAGCTCGGATCGCAATACTTGCCGCTGCCGCAGGCCTCACTGTTTTGGGCGGCTGCCGCAGCGAAGGCGATATTGTGGTGGATACCGGCGTCGGTATCACCGCGCTTCGTTCCGTCTGCCCGGCAGTGGGTGTTCCCGACTACACAGGCGATATTACGCTGTTTTCTCCCGGCGATGCGCGCACGATTGATGCGCTGGACGTTACGGCGAATATAACCAATGTGCGCTCTACCTGTGATGAATCGGGCGAACAGGTTTACGCCACTGCCACGTTCGATGTGATCGGCACGCGCAGTAACACCTCCGGTCAGCGTACAGTGACCTTGCCTTATTATTCTACCGTCATGCGTGGCGGCTCTTCCGTGGTCGCAAAGCGTGTTGGTGAAGTGCAGCTTACGTTCGAGGCGGGCCAGTCTCGTGCGCAGGCCAGCGGCACGGCAGGCGCCTATGTCACCCGCGCCGAGGCGACCTTGCCAGAAGATATCCGAGAGCGGATTACGCGCCGTCGCCGCGCGGGAGACCAGTCCGCCGCCATCGATCCGTTGACCGAGCCCGATGTTCGTGCCGCCATCGCGCGCGCCTCGTTTGAATTGCTTGTCGGCTTTCAGTTGACCGAGGAACAGCTGGCCTACAACGCCACGCGGTAGGTTCGGGCCACGCGGTAACTTCGGGCCACGCGGTGAATCGCGAGCTTTGCGCTGGCGGCCAAACAGGCTAACGGCTCGCGCATGTCCGAGAACCAAACGATATACGCCGCTTTCGCGGAAAAACTCGATGCCGTGCTGTCCGCTCTTGAGATGGAAGGCACGCTGCCGCCGGAAACCAACCGCGCCAATGTGAGTGTTGAGCCGCCGCGCGATCCCGCGCATGGCGACCTTGCCACGAATGCCGCGATGGTTCTGGCCAAGCAGGCGAAAAGCAATCCACGCGCCCTGGCGGAGCAGATCGTGGAGCATTTGCAGCGCGATCCTGCCATCACCTCTGCCCAGATTGCTGGTCCCGGCTTCATAAACCTGCGCCTTGCCCCGCACAGCTGGATCGAGGAACTGTCCGCCATCGCTGCCAGGGGCGAAGATTACGGCAAGTCTGCCATGGGCGAGGGCACCACGGTCAATATCGAATATGTCTCCGCCAATCCCACTGGCCCGATGCACATGGGCCATTGCCGCGGGGCGGTGGTGGGTGATGCGTTGGCCAGCCTGCTGGAACATGCCGGACACAAGGTAACTCGCGAATATTACGTCAACGATGCTGGCAGTCAGGTGGATACGCTGGCCCGCAGCATGCACCTTCGCTATCGTGAGGCGCTGGGCGAAGAGATTGGTGCCATCCCTGAAGGCATGTATCCCGGTGAATACCTGGTGCCCGTGGGCGAGGCCGCGGCCAAGGAATTCGGCGAGCGTTTCGTCTCCGCGCCGGAAGAGGAGTGGCTACCCCTGTTCCGCGCCTTTGCGGTTGAGCGGATGATGACCGTGATCAAATCCGATCTTGCTACGCTTGGGATCGAGCACGACCTGTTCTCTTCGGAGGCCGCGCTCCAGGCGGCGAAAAAGCCCGAGGCGGCCGAAGCCTGGCTGCGCGAACACGATCTTGTTTATGATGGCGAGCTGGAAAAGCCCAAGGGCAAGACCATCGATGATTGGGAGGCAGTGGAACTGCCGTTGTTCCGCTCCACCAAATTTGGTGACGATCAGGATCGTCCGATCAGAAAATCCGATGGCAAATGGACCTATTTCGGCGCCGATCTGGCCTATCACATGCAGAAGGCGGAAAATGCCGATGCCCTGATAGACATCTGGGGCGCAGACCATGCCGGCACGGTTAAGCGGATCAAGGCCGCCGTCGCCGCCCTGTCGGAGGGGCAGGGCACTGCGATCCCCTTCGATGTGAAGCTGGTGCAGATGGTGCAACTGCTGCGCGCCGGAGAGCCGGTGAAAATGTCCAAGCGTTCCGGCAATTTCGTGACCATTGCCGACATGGTGGACGAAGTGGGCAAGGACGTGGTGCGGTTCACCATGCTGACCCGCAAGCCCGAAGCGCAGATGGATTTCGATTTCGCCAAGGTTGTAGAGGCGAGCAAGGACAATCCCGTCTTCTACGTGCAATATGCCCATGCCCGTATTCGCTCGATCCTGCGGAAAGCCGGCGCAGAGAAGCTGGAGCCTTCGGCTACCAATCTCGACTTGCTGGGCGAGGACGAGCTGACCGTGATCAGGCAGGCGGCGCAGTTCCCTCGCGAGGTGGAAGCTGCGGCTCGCGCCCGTGAACCCCATCGCATCGCCTTCTATCTTTATGATCTTGCCGCTGCTTTCCACGCTTTCTGGAACCTTGGTAATGATGACGCGCAAAAGCGCATCATCGTGGCACAATCGCCTGAACTATCCTGCGCAAGGCTTTTCCTTGCCGAACAAATCGGGCAGGTTATCCGCAATGGCCTTGCAATCCTTGGGGTTGAGGCGGTTGAGGAGCTTTAGGACATGACCCTTCCTGTGGGAGGAAATCGCGAAAACGGCATTGAGGATGCCGAATTCGAAGAACCCTATGAGGCGGAGGAGCAGCTTGCCCTTGCCGACGAGGATGATTCCCTCCCCTGGCTGGAAGATGATGGCGAGTACGAGGAAGAGGGCGGTTTCGACGCGCGACTGATCTGGTTTGCGCTTATCGGCCTGCTGGTGATCGGTGCGGTTCTGCTGGCCGCATGGTGGCTGCTCCGTGACAGAGCGGATCCAGAGCTGATCGCGGACGGAACCGTGCTGGAAGCGCCCGATGGTCCTTACAAGGAACGCCCGGAAAGCCCCGGCGGCCGTCAGGTAGAAGGCACCGGCGATACGGCCTACCAGGTCGCCGAGGGGCAGGCCCGCCGCGGTCGCCTGTCAGAAAGCGCTGGCGAAGCACGTCAGTCCCGCAGTGATGTTGCCCAGAGTGAAAGCGACACTGCCGAAGACGACGTGAAGGAAGATACCTACCCCGCAGGAACCGTATTCGTGCAGATCGGCGCATACACCAGCCGTTCCGACGCCAGCGAGGCATGGGTCAATGCACGTGGACGCTATTCCGTTCTTTCCGGCCTCAGCAATCGTATTGTTGAGGCACAGGTTAAC
>JBASBA010000146.1:0-1955 GCA_049650885.1 Alteraurantiacibacter sp.
CCAATGTCAGCCACCTGGAAGATGGGCGCGTCGGGATCCTTGTTGATCGCCACGATCACCTTGGAATCCTTCATGCCCGCCAGATGCTGGATCGCGCCGGAGATGCCGATCGCGATATAGACTTCAGGGGCCACGATCTTGCCGGTCTGGCCAACCTGATAATCGTTGGGCACGTAGCCTGCATCGACCGCAGCACGGCTGGCGCCGATGGCGGCGCCCAGCTTGTCTGCCAGCGGGGTGATGACCTGGTCGAAAGTCTCGCCATCCTTCAGCGCGCGTCCGCCGGAAACGACGATGCCGGCACTGGTCAGTTCAGGGCGGTCGCTCTTCACGGCATCGAGGCCCACGAAGCTGGAAAGGCCCGCATCGCCGGGGCCGCTGGCAGCCTCCACGCTGGCAGAACCACCTTCGGCCTCGGCCTTGTCAAAGGACGTGGTGCGGACCGTGATCACCAGCTTGGGATCGGACGATTCCACCGTGGCGATGGCATTGCCGGCATAGATCGGGCGGGTGAAGCTCTTTGGCCCTTCCACCGAGATAATATCCGATACCTGCATCACGTCCAGCTGGGCTGCAACGCGCGGCAGCACGTTCTTGCCCGTGGTGGTGGCAGGCGCCAATACGGCGTCATAACCGTCCATCAAGCCCGCGATCAGCGGGGCGACGTTCTCGGCCAGTCCATCGCCATAGGCGGCATCGTCGGCCAGCAGCACTTTTTCGACACCGGCAATCTTGGCGGTGGCATCGGCAGCAACCTGCGATCCCGTTACCAAAACATGCACAGGGCCGCCCAGTGCGGCCGCAGCGGTGACTGTGGCGAGCGTGGCATCGGCAACGGTGTCGCCATGCGGTTCAGCAAATACTAGGGCGGTCATCAGGCAACTCCCAGAGCTTTGAGCTTGGCCACCAGCGCATCGACATCGTCCACGATCTCGCCAGCCTGGCGAACCGGAGGCTCCGATACATTTGTGGTGGTAAGACGGGGTGCGACATCAACGCCGAAATCGGCGGGTGACTTGGTATCGAGCGGCTTCTTCTTCGCCTTCATGATATTGGGCAGCGAGGCATAGCGCGGCTCGTTCAGGCGAAGATCGGTGGTGACGATGGCGGGCAGCGTCAGCTTTACCGTTTCAAGACCACCATCCACTTCGCGGGTTACGGATACGTTGTCGCCATCAACCTCAACCTTGCTGGCAAACGTGCCCTGCGGCAGGTTCATCAACGCAGCCAGCATCTGGCCGGTCTGGTTGGAATCATCGTCAATCGCCTGCTTGCCCAGCATCACGATGCCCGGATTTTCCTCCTCGGCAATCGCCTTCAGGATCTTGGCGACGGCAAGCGGCTCGACCAGTTCGTCGGTCTCAACCAGGATGGCGCGGTCTGCGCCCATCGCCAACGCCGTGCGCAGCGTTTCCTGCGCCTTTGCCGGGCCAACGGACACGGCAACAACTTCTTCTGCTTTGCCGGCTTCTTTCAGCCGCAACGCTTCTTCCACCGCGATCTCGTCAAACGGGTTCATGCTCATCTTGACGTTGGCAAGATCCACACCAGACCCATCCGCCTTAACGCGGGGTTTTACATTATAATCAATCACCCGCTTCACGGGTACGAGGATTTTCATGGGGTAACTCCTACTCCAGTTCGAGGATGACGGCATCGACGACCAGCGTCTCGCCTTCTGCGGCATTGATGGTGGCCACGGTGCCGGCCTTTTCGGCGCGCAGGATATTTTCCATTTTCATCGCTTCGACGGTGGCGAGTGGCTGGCCGGCTTCCACGGCATCACCCTCGCCCACGTGCAGCTTCATCAGCAGGCCAGGCATCGGGCACAGCAACATCTTCGAGGTGTCGGGCGGCACTTTCTCGATCATGTGACCGAGATGTTCGGTCAAGCGCGCAGGAACCGCCATGCCGCGATATTGCCGCCCGCGCGTTGTGAGGTCCCACCATGCGCC
>JBASBA010000147.1:0-2104 GCA_049650885.1 Alteraurantiacibacter sp.
GCCCGCTTCGCCATCCACACCCGCCCTGTAGTGTCCACTATCGCTAATGGACACTACGGCCACGCTATCGCCTCAGGCAGGGCAGTCAGGCCGGACGCTTACGGTTGTACCAGCCCTCGATGAACTCGAATATCGCCATGCGGGCCTCCGCCTTGGTGCGGAACTTGCGCCGGTCGAACAGCTCGCATTCGAGCGTGGCGAAGAAGCTTTCGCACATGGCGTTGTCATACGCGTCGCCAACCGATCCCATCGATGGACGAACGCCGGCCTCCTTGCAGCGCAGACCAAAGGCCACGGATGTGTACTGGGGCGTTGTTGCAGAACTCGATCTGTAGAGGATTCACTTAGGAAAGTAAGGTCGTTAGACGCGCTGCATGAGCAAGCCACGTGCCACCCGCTATCGCACCACGAACTGGTCCAGCTACAACGCGTCGCTGAGGAAGCGGGGTTCGCTGCTGATCTGGGTGGACAAGGGGATGATTTGGCGCGCGCCGCGTGACGGTCGGCCCGGGCGGCCGGCGGTGTTTTCCAATGCTGCCATACAGTTCTGCCTGTCGATCAAGGTTCTCTTCAAGCTGCCGCTCAGACAGACCGCGGGAATGGTGGCCAGCCTGCTTCGGCTGGCCGGGCTGGACTGGCCGGTGCCGGACTTTTCCACTCTGTGCCGCAGGCAGAAGACCCTGGCTGTTCAGGTCCCGTATCGCCGCGCCGATGGGCCGCTGAACCTGCTCGTGGACAGCACCGGGATCAAGTTCCTCGGCGACGGAGAATGGCAGGCGCGCAAGCATGGTCCGCAGGGCCGCCGCCAATGGCGCAAGGTGCATCTGGCGATGGACCCGGCGACATCCGACATCCGCGCCGTGGAATTCACCCCCAGCCGCGACGGCGACAGCCCAGTGCTGCCCGACCTTCTGGGCCAGATTCCGGCGGACGAGCAGATCGGCACGGTGACGGCGGATGGCGCCTACGACACGCGCCGCTGCCACACCGCCATCATCGATCGACAAGCCACCCCGATCATCCCGATCCGCAGGAACGGACGCCTCTGGAAGGAAGACGGTCCAGCAGCACGCGCCAGAAACGAGACTCTGCGCGCCACCCGCCACTACGGCCGAGCGTTCTGGAAGCGTTGGACCGGATACCACGCCCGAAGCCGTGTCGAGGCGAAGATGCGATGCCTGAAGGCATTCGGCGATCGCATCGCCGCGAGAGACCCCGACCGCCAGACCGCCGAAATCCACATCCGCATCGCCCTCATGAACCGCTTCTCGGCGCTCGGGACCGCCGAGATCGTCCGCGCGGCATGACGTCAATGAGGTAAGGGGCACTCTCGACTCAAGCGCGAGTTGCGCAACAACGCCCGTCGTAGGAGACATTCAAGAATCCAGGTATCGTCGCCCCAAGCGTTCCGATGCCAAGGGATAGTATTATCCTCATCATTCGCGCCAAGTCCGGGGAGGCAAACGGCTCATTTCGCTCGATAAGATACATCGTGAAAATGATAATAGCGACGCCGGTCACGACCGCTATCATTCGCTCCAATGTCGAACCGCCTCGTTTTGGCATACGCCATCCTCAACTAAAAGCTTTCAGAACTCTGGTCTTCTATGGATAGCTCCGCTCGCCGATATAGGCCGCAACTGATAGTTGAAGCGGCACCGGTAAGAACTCTTGATCCCTAACTTATTGCCGACGGTAACCGTCTCATGCGACTTCGCAACCTAGAACCGCGTTCGCGTGGATGTGCTGGCGTTGACACGGACCAACCATGGCAATCTTTGCTGATTCTCTCCTTCTGTCACTTAGTTCTACTTTCCTTCTCGCATGAACTGACAGAACTCGCTCCCATTCTGTGCACGTAACCGGCACCGAGAGTACAACTCCTTTGGTCTTGGTGCCCCGAGGACTCTCACAACCCATTGATCTGTCAAGCCTGTCGTGACTCCAGTCCCATGGTAAAGGGGGTTGGGATATCCGATCTGTGTAAGCGTCCGGCGTCCCTGCACTGACGGCGGTAGAGTGGGGTCGATAGTGTCCACCGTGATGGTAGTGGACACTCCCGGGGCGGCTCTTTCATGGCACGACGTCACAAGCGGCTTTGGAC
>JBASBA010000148.1:0-1812 GCA_049650885.1 Alteraurantiacibacter sp.
CTCGTGCTGATCCTGGCGCTGAACGCCGTGGTTTACATCCTGACTGATATTGCCATCTGATCGGGCGGACACCCTCGGTCTTTACAAAACACGCCGCCAAGAGCAGGGCGCGAAGATGATTTCACGCGTCACCATTGCCCTTGCCACTACTGCGATGCTGGCCGCCTGCACCAGTCCGCAGGCGCAACGCGCCGAGCGCGAACGGCGCGATGCGACGAAGTTTCTGGAGCGTCAGGGCTCCATTGGCGATCCGGGCCGGGTGGCCGCCGCCGACATCGCCTTTGCCAAGCTGGCGCGCGAAGACGGGCAATGGACCGCGTTTGCCCAATACGCCGCCTCTGGCGCTGTGATCCACGGCACAAATGGCCCGATCCCCGCGCAACCGTGGTTGGCCCAGCAGCGCGATCCGCCGGTTTCCAATGCGTGGACGCCCAACACGGTCTGGTCCAGCTGCGATGGTTCGCTGGCGGTCAGCTTCGGCCGCTTTCAACAGCCGGACGGCAACGTCGGCAGCTATGTCACGGCATGGGAACTGCAAAGCGACAACAGCTACAAATATACCTACGATCTTGCCGCGCTCGACAATCCGCAGCCGGTTCGCCGGGCGCAGGAAGACTTGCCGGAGAATGCGATCATCGTTCCCGGCATGTCGTCGATTGAAGGCAGGGTGGCCGATTGCCCGGTGGCAGGGTCTGCATTGCCGGAAATTCCGCCAGTTTCAACCGCCGCCGCCAATCGCTCCGGCGCGAAACGATCCGATGATGGCACGTTGCAATGGACCTGGGTTCACACTGACAACGGCGCGCGTCGCATGATCGTGCAATGGATAAGGGAGGGCGTGGTGCAGGAAGCCTTGAATTTCGACGTTCCTCCTGCGGCCGGGTAACCACATGGAACAGCTTTTTATCTCTGCCTTCATCACCCTTTTCGTGGTGATCGATCCACCCGGTTGCGCGCCGATTTACGCTGGCCTCACCAAGGGCGCTTCGCCTGTGGAACGCCGCACGATGGCGATCCGCGCGGCAGGGATCGCGCTTGTCATCCTGTTGGTGTTCGCCCTGTTTGGCGAGGACTTGCTGCGTGCCCTGCACATAGAACTCGACAGCTTCCGCATCGCGGGCGGCTTCATGCTGTTCTGGATTGCCTGGGAAATGGTATTCGAAAAACGCACCCAGCGGCGGGAGGAGCGTGCCGAACGTGCCACGCGCGAGCATGTGGAGGATGTTTCCGTCTTCCCCATGGCAATGCCGATGCTGGCAGGCCCCGGTGCCATCGCCGCCATCATGCTGTTGATGAACGAGGCGCAAGGGGTGGAGCAAGACCTGGTCGTACTGGGTGCGCTGGCCGCCGTGCTGGTGCTGACGATGCTGGCGCTGATCGCTGCCGGTCCACTGATAAAGCTGCTGGGTGATCGTGTGGAAGCGGTCATCACGCGCCTGCTGGGCGTTCTGCTGGCAGCACTGGCCGCGCAATATGTGATCGACGGCCTTCGCGGGGCTTTCTTGATTTAGTCCCTCAAACCGGGCGCACGCCCGCCCGCAGCGGGCGCAGCTTGCTGCGCGTCTAGCGAGGACGAAGCCAGGGAGGCGGCTTCGAAAAATAAATTACTGAAGCGTCACGTGCTCATCGTCGGGATCGCCGCGACCGAAGAACTCCATCAACTGCACCAGCAGATCACACCGCTCGCGCAAGTTGGGCGCTTCCAGCAAAGCCTGTTTTGCCGCTGCGTCGAATGGCGCGATTTGCGACACGCCGTTGATGAGCGAAACATCATCGAGACGGGCGACCGAGTCCCAGTCGATCGCGTAACCC
>JBASBA010000149.1:0-3314 GCA_049650885.1 Alteraurantiacibacter sp.
GGCAGTCAGGCCGGACGCTTACCCGCAAGCTCGAGTGTGGGAACGTAGAAAAGCACATGACCGCGCGCCAGCAGCGCCTCTCCATGCCGGGCGATAGCCCGAAGGGTGGTCGCCGTCTTGCCCAGGCCCGCTGTCACCTTGAGCGCAAGAGCGTCGTCGTCATTCGCGGCGCCTGCGGCAGCAGCTTCCACGAACCCACGGACAATTTCTTCGAGCTTCGCTCGAGCCTCGGTGACGGCCGACCAGCGCGGGACATCGACTGCCGGCCCAAGTCTTGCTTCCTGCTTCATCTCGTTCCTCCGTTGCGAAGGAACTGGGCGCGTGTGCTGTCGCGCAGAAGCGCGACGGGTCACGAACGGGTGATGCCTGTCGGGCCAGCAATGGTGCCGCTTCCCGAGTGATACCTTTCAATAGGGCTGCGGCACCTTTGGTCATGACCTGAGCAATTTCAGAGATGCTTTCGCTGGGACTAAGTCCTTCTCAGGAAAAACCTGATGAGGAAAAAATGCTGTCAGTCCAAGACGTTGCCCGCCATTTCTCGCTGAGGCCGGACACCATCCGCCGCAAGATCCGGGCCGGGGAGATCGATTCAATCCGCATCGGCCGGACCTATCGGCTGGCGTGGCCGGACGTCTGGTCCTGCGAGGAAGGACCGATGCCAAAGCGCGCTCGGATCACGCGCTATCAAGATGATCTACTGGGGAAGAAGGCCATCGCGAACGCGCTCCGCGTCAGCGTGCGCACCGTCGAGCGCTGGATCGAAGACGGCCTGCCGACGCGGAATGTCTTCGGGGCGGTCCGTTGCAACCCACACGACGTAACCGATTGGCTCAAGCTCCGGGGTGTCGATCTTCCGCGCGAATGGTGGACATGACGCCGTCTCTGCTTCGCACAGATGCGACGGGAATCATCCCGACACCAGCGGGATGGCCCCGCCCATCGCACCGCCGTCCCCGAACATAAATCGGGGTTATGCTTGGGGGCGATCCTGCGAAACGCGGGAAAATCGCGACAGGCTGTGCGAAGCGCCCCTCCGGGCGCGATCTCCTGAAGGGACCGAATGAGGTCCATGGCCCGGGCCGCGCGAGCCGCCTTTCCGCGTGAAGGCGGCCCGCGAGGCCCCAACCCTGGAGATCGATGGAATGAAACACGACCGAACACTGACCAGCACCGCAGCCCTGACGTTCCGGGATTTTCTGAGATGGGCGAAGGAAAACGGTGAGAGCCGAGATACGATCTGCGAGATCGAGAAAGTCGCGGCACGCCTCGATCTGACCAACGAGGAACTGGATCAAGTCCCAGCTGACCCGAACTATTTCGAGAAGGTGATCGCCGTATCTGCCTATGGTGCCGTCTCCCGCTCGAAGGATCTCGAAAAGGCACGTAAGCGTGGGAACTCCCGTGTTCGGTCAGCCTTGCAACGATTTCTCTTGGCACGCGGACATGTCACGCCGGATTCGGGTATCCGGGTGAGCTATGACAAAGCGATCGAGTTCATCGTAGAGAACGAGGGGTTCATCGACGATGGTGCACTCTTCACCACGAGCACGCACAAACCGTTCCTTCTGGTCCGGGCGCGGGCTTGCCTTGCCCTGCCGCACCTCGACCAGGAAGAGTTCGACCGGCTCTGCCACGAAGCGACACCGGATAGCCGCAAGTCGCTGCGGAAATTCGCGCAGCGCATTGCTGAGCTCCGACGCGGCCACAACCGCTGGCCCGAGCTTGCGGACCTGCTCCCGCCTCAGGACTTCGTCGTTCCGGTTGCGTCGGACCGGGCCCGGCGTATCGCGTGGCAATCGCTGCCGGCATCCTTTCGCGCGAATGCCGAGGAGGTGTTTCGGCAGACATTGCGCCAACCCGCCGATCTGAAAGCATGGGCGAAAGAGCAGCTGAGCCTCGGCCGGCCTGCGGTCGAGGTCGACAGGGAGATCGCGGAGCGCGCCGGTAAGAAGAAGGGCCCACCGAAAAACGTCAACTCCGCCCTCGACGGCTATCGGCGGGCCGCAACCTGGCTGCTTCGCGAAAGCTACTCGCCCGAGGTCGGGTTCGCTGGTCTCACAACACTGCGCGATCTCTTCACAACCGATGCGCTGGAGGCCGCCTGTGACGCCCAGATTGCGCGGAGCACGGCATCCATGACGCTCAAGGACGCAGACAAGAGCTCCGTTCTTTGGTCGCGCATCACCAATCTCACGACCGTCGCGCGTCACGGCCTGCGCGATCCAGAGATCCTCGCGCGGATCGGTCTCGTGCGCATGTTCTACGCGGACTACGTGCTGTCACCCCTCGAGATGACTGCCGACGCGGAGGCGATCTGCGACCGGCTGCGTAAGTCGCCGCATCTCGCGGCTGCGTTCGTGAACGCTCCGGCTCGCATTGGAACCATCTCCACAGAGGCATTGGAGGGAGCAACGACCGATTTCGCAACGGAGCGCGCGCTACGGCTCTCCGCATGCGCGGCCGCATATGCCGTGCAGGTCAGCCGGGCGCTGCGTCCGGCCAATCTGTTCATGATCCGCCGCAAGGCAACGCCTGGCTGCCCGCGCAATCTGAACTGGATCGTCGACAAGGAGCACGCCGAGATCCGCTTCTCCGGTGGAGAGGTCAAGAACGGCCAGACCGTGATCGTCAACGTGCACGGCGACGACGCGCGCATTCTCTGGCAGTGGGACCGCGTTGATCGCCCGAAGCTGATGAAACTCCGCGGCATCGACTCGTCGCCATATCTCTTCCCGGGAAGAGCCGCTCCGCGGTTGCGCAAGTCGGCGCTGAACCTGCCCTCCGGCTGCATGTCCGTCGCCTCCATCATGGAGCTCTGGGATCTCGGGGACAGGCAGCTCGGGCTCGGGCTGTCCCCGCATCAATGCCGCCATGCGCTGGCGACGCTGATGCTCGCCGTTCGGCCAGGTGATTTCGCCAGTGTGGCCTCGGTTCTCGCCAACACCGAGCAAGTCGCGCGACGCCATTACGGCAAGGACAGCGGCGAGGCCGCGGCGGTCGCCGTCGGCGAGTCCCTGCTCGCGCAGCACCCCGACATCTTCGCGCGCATGAAAAGGAGGACCTGACATGAGAGGCGATCTCGCAGTGATCCTGAAGGACGCGCCGGCCGCAGTGCGTCGCGCGATGATCGAGGACAAGCCAAACCTTGCGCCGGGTGCCGCCCACGTCATGGGCCGCTTCTGGTCGGCTGTCCGCGAACGCAAGAGCAACCCAACGATGCCGGGGGCGGAAGTCTATCAAGCCGCCGCCGCCTCGGAATCGACGTTCCGCTGTCTGCTGCGCGCTCTCGCGGCTTACGCGCCGCATGTATGCAC
>JBASBA010000150.1:0-2705 GCA_049650885.1 Alteraurantiacibacter sp.
GGTCATGATCGTCATGCCCTGCTTTGTGAGCGCTTTCTGCAGGAAACCTGATACTTCCGCATCCTCTACAGGCACCACCCGGTCGAGCATCTCGACAACGGTAACATCGGCGCCCATGTCATTGTAGAAGCTGGCGAATTCGATACCGATTGCGCCCGATCCGATCACCAGCAGCTTCTTCGGCATTTCTGATGGCGTCATGGCATGGCGATAGGTCCAGATGCGCTTCCCGTCTGCCTTGGCGAACGGCAGATCACGCGCGCGGGCGCCCGTGGCGACGATTATATGCTTGGCGGTCAGCTTTTCCTCGCCCTTTTCGCCCTTCACAGTCAGGCTGGTGGGGCCGGTCAGCGTCCCCTCCCCCATGTGCACGGCGATCTTGTTCTTCTTCATCAGGTGCGTCACGCCCTGGTTCAACTGCTTGGCCACGCCCCGGCTACGCTTCACCACGGCCTCGATATCGGCCTCGATCTCGCCAGCGATCTTCAGGCCGTAATCCTTCGCGTGCTGCGCGTAGTGCAGGATTTCGGCAGAGCGCAGCAAAGCCTTGGTCGGGATACAGCCCCAGTTGAGGCAAATGCCGCCCAAATTCTCTCGTTCGACAATTGCGGTCTTAAGCCCAAGCTGCGCACAGCGAATGGCGGCGACATAGCCGCCGGGGCCGGAACCGAGAACGATGACGTCGTAATTGTTGTCAGCCACTTTGCTGCTCCTGTTGTTCGACCGCGCGCGGTTTTCCCGCATCGTCGATCGCTACGAATGTGAACTTGGCGGAGGTGACGAGTTCTTCGCCTTCCGAATGGCGCTCCCGGCGATAGGCCTGCGTATCGATCACCAAGCTGGTGCGGCCAATGCGGGTGATCTCGGCATAGACGGAGACTTCGTCGCCCACTTTCACGGGCTTGTGAAATTCCATTCCGTCCATCGCGATAGTGACCGCCCTGCCCTTTGCCCGGCGCGCTGCGACAAGGCCAGCACCCGAATCCATCAGGCTCATCAACCAGCCGCCGAAGATGTCGCCATAGACATTAGCATCGGCAGGCATCGCTGTGACGCGCATGGCGGGGTCGCGATCAGCCACTGGACGTTGCCGAAGCTGGCATCGCAACACTTTCGGGAATCTGGCGAAGATCCCATGGTAACGGGGCTTTGGCGGTACTTTGCGAAGTAGACGCCATGCGGTATAATATCGATCTCATTGCTGTTGCCGAAGTCCGTTTTGAAGCGAATGCCAAGCTACAGGTTTGACTTTAAGCCACCAGGCCCAGCGGCGCCTCGCACAGTTCCTTGAAGGCCTTCATCAGCTGCGCACCATCCGCACCATCAATGGCGCGGTGATCGAAGCTGCCGGTGGCGCTCATCACGGTGGCGATCTGGAGCGAATCGTCGATGACGTAAGGCCGCTTCTCGCCCGCGCCGATGGCCATGATCATGCCCTGTGGCGGATTGATGACCGCCTCGAACTGCTTGATACCGAACATGCCCATATTGGAGAGGCTGGCGGTGCCGCCCTGGAACTCCTCGGGGGCGAGCTTGCCCTCTTTCGCGCGGGTGCCGAGGTCTTTCATCTCGGTGCTGATCTTGCTCATCGCCTTGGACCCTGCATCCTTCACGATGGGAGTGATCAGGCCGTTAGGAATCGACACCGCTACGGAGATATCGGCGCGCTTGAATTGCAACATGGTGTCACCCGCAAACTGCACATTGCAGGCCGGAACATGCTCCAGCGACTTTGCCAGCGCCTTGATCAGCATGTCGTTTACCGACAGCTTTACGCCCTGAGCTTCCAGCGCGGCATTCAATTCGCTGCGCAGTTTCAGCATCGCATCCAGGCGGATATCCACGGTGAGGTAGATGTGCGGCACCGTCTGCTTGCTCTCGGTCAGGCGCTTGGCGATGATCTTGCGCATGGAGGAGAGTTTCTCAACCTCGTGCGGAATGCCGAAGTCTTGCGCTTCCGCCGGCGCTGCGGGAGTTGGCGCAGGCGCAGCGGCGCTGACGGCAGGGGCCGCAGCAGTTGTCTCGCCGGGCTTGGCGTTTTCCACATCCGCTTTCACGATCCGGCCATTCGGCCCGGTGCCGCTGACTTGCGATAGGTCGAGACCCTTTTGCCCTGCAATACGGCGCGCCAATGGAGACGCGATGATGCGATCACCGGAGGGTGCAGGTGCGGGAGACGGTGTTGGCGAAGAAACCTCGGCAGATGATTCCCTGGCAGCAGGAGCCGGAGTGGATTCGGCGCTTTGTTCAGGGGTTGGCGACGGCGAAGGTACGGCATCCCCGCTGCCCATCGGCTGCACATCGCCTGCATCCTCGCCCTCTTCGGCAAGCGTGGCGATGACCGTGCCGACCAGTACGCCCTCAGTGCCTTCGTCCACCTGGATATGGGCAATCGTGCCCTCATCAACGGCTTCGAATTCCATGGTGGCCTTGTCCGTTTCAATCTCGGCCATGATGTCACCTGAAGAAACAGTGTCGCCCACCTTAACCAGCCATTTGGCAAGGGTGCCTTCCTCCATGGTCGGTGAAAGGGCGGGCATCTTGATGGCAATCGGCATTGAGGCGCAAAGCTCCCTGAAAGCGTGTGGTCGCGTGGCGTACTCTCTGGCCAATTTGGCGGCGCGGGGCAAGGCGTCTTGCGGTTTTCATTGATGTCCCCGATACGGCGCAGCGGGGAGAATTTTTTATGCGCGTCTATCTCACCA
>JBASBA010000151.1:0-2642 GCA_049650885.1 Alteraurantiacibacter sp.
GCCTTGCTCTTGTCATTTTGCACCGACACGCGCGCTGTCACCGCTTTGCACGGTTCATCAGTCTTCGGTGCCTCTCGAAATGGCAGGGCAAAACGGAAAACTGAGCCCTTCCCCAGGGTGCTGCTCACGGTGATATCTCCGCCCATAAGCCGCGCCAGACGGCGGCTGATTGCAAGGCCCAGCCCCGTTCCGCCATAATTGGTTGCGATGCCGGCATCAGCCTGCGCGAACTGTTCGAACACCGCCTCCAGCCGGTCATTCGAAATGCCGATACCCTGATCCGCCACCAGTATCTCGATACACCGCGTACCCCCCTGCTGGCGGCAATCTACCGTCACGTCGATGCACCCTTCGGCGGTAAATTTGATCGCATTGCCAAGAAGGTTAGAAATCACCTGCCGGATACGCAGCTTGTCGCCCGCCATGACGACCGGCAAATCGTCCGACATTGTCAGGTTCAGCGCAATGCCCTTGGTAAGGGCTGCTGCCCTCATCAATCGCACGGCACCTGCGATGGCATGACGCAGATCCACCGGCTTTGCCTCGATGCGCATGGCGTCCGCATCAATCTTGGACAGGTCCAGAATGTCGTCGATCAAAGACACCATCGATTGACCCGATTCGGCGATCAGCTCAACGTGCTGGCGCTGCTTGTCATCAAGTGTGGTGGTCAGCAACAGGTCGGCGAATCCCAACACGCCGTTCATCGGCGTCCTGATTTCGTGGCTCATGTTCGCCAGGAAACTCGTCTTTGCGCGATTGGCGCTCTCGGCTGTTTCCTTGGCCCCGCGCAATTCTTCCTCGATTGCACGCCGGGCCGTCACATCGACCTGCACACCGACAAAGCCGTTAACCATGCCGCTCTCGTCCCGCTCTGGAGAGATCAGCGTGTGTATCCAGCGTTCCGGCTCCCCCGGTATGCAGACCCGGAATTCTTCCTCGAACCCATTGCCCTTGGCGACCTCTTCCGACCATCGCGAGGCGATGCGCTGATGATCATCGGAATGCATGTGGCGGGTGAATTCGCCGGATGTCGCCTGCTCCAGCGTTATGCCGACAAAGCTGAGGGATCTCGGGTTTGCGTAGGTGCAACGGCCGTTAGCATCGGCGCGAAAGATGCCGGCTGGCGAAATCTGGGCCAGCGTATCGAAGATGCGGTTGGCATTGGCAAGATCCTCGGCAATCTTGCGAAAGCGTTCTTTGCTTTGCTGCAACGAGTGAACCAGCGCAGCAAATGGCAGGCCGACGGCAAACGAACTGGTGAGGAAGACCTGCAAAACCATCAGCTTTTCCGCCATCCCGCCACGCACCAGATTGATCGGCCCGTAACCCAGTGATGTTGCAACAGTTGCCACGATCGCCAGATTGATAATCGCGATGGCATTGCCAAGCGTGCCAAGGCGCAGGGCATAAAGCAGCACGATCGGGGCATCCAGGAACAGGAACGGGTAACTCGACTGCCAGAATGTGAAGATGCTGACTGCGGTGCCGAAACACACGATCAGGCTAGCCTCGCCAAACTTTCTTGCAGTCAGCTTGTGGCGATGTTCCAACGCATCCAGAATGATCGTGATTGCCGGCACGAACAGCAACAGGCCCAGTGCGTCACCTCGCAGCCACTTCCACCAGGTGTCGAACCCTTCGGCAAAGCTGTCGGTACGAAGCGCAAGGGTGGCCGCAACGCCGGAACACGATGCTGCAACCACCGCTGCCAGCACAAAACGCCAGATATCCTGGTTTCGCGCGAAGTTCGGTCGTTGGCAGCCCAACCGCTCCAGCAATACCAGAACCATCATCACTTCGATGAGGTTGGCAATCGCCAGCGAGGCTGCATGCAACAACTCATCGCCGCCCAGAAGATTGGCGAGGTAATTTCCGACCAGTGCACCCACCAGCATTACCGGCCAGCGCGCTTCACTACGGCGAATTATCAGCGCGACCAGCACCGCATTTGGTATCCAGACAGCGGCAACGCGAGATTCGTGTCGCGTCAACGCCACGCCGAAATATGCCAGCATTCCGAAAGCCAGGGCGGTGACGCAGAACAAGACCGCCTGACGCCACGGTATCGACACCGATCTTACCTTTGGTGCCGGCAAGTCGTCGGCAGGAACTCGCATGTCCATGCCGCTCACGAATGGGCCGAGTAGCCAAGCGGAGAGGTCCGCGTGATCTTCTTGGCGATCAGCTCCTCTGCCCAGAATAGCACTTCCTGCGGATCGAACGGCTTGGTCATGTAGCAATCCGCCCCTTCGTAATAGGATATCCGCTCGTCCTGCTCGCCGGAGATGGCTGTCAGCATCATAACCGGCGTCATCACCAGATCAGGGTCGGATCGCATGAATCGCAAGATTTCCCGACCGCTCATATTCGGCATGTTCTGATCAAGAATGGCAAGGTTTGGCGGCCGCCGCTTCAATGCGGCGATGGCTTGCTCTCCGTCACTCAGCCACCCAACGCTGTGCCCCGCGTCTATCAGGGTTTCGCTGAGGATTTCCCCAACGATCTCATGGTCGTCCACTACAATTATACGCGCCATTTCAATTCCCTGGTGTCTGCGTAATGTTCAATAGATCGGTAAGCTTATTGGGAAATTTCCGGGACACTAGGTGTTAGCCGCGAGTGGTGTACTCCGGACAGAA
>JBASBA010000152.1:0-2830 GCA_049650885.1 Alteraurantiacibacter sp.
GTCATTGTCCCTTTCGACAGGCGCTTCAACTCCATCACGACTTCGTCAACCTTCGCGCGTATTTGCGCTTTGTCACCGTAGGCAGATATGTGATCGTTACTATGCTTTGGCAGGCGCACATGCAGCGCGAGATTGGCGAGTGCCTGCCACATCTTCGCGATGCGCTTGGGATTGAACCCGACCTCGGTGCCGATCTCGACGTAATCGTCGTTCTCCGGCGTCACCCCGGGGTTCTTGCCTATTTTCAGTGTCATTGTCTGGCCGAGGTGCGCGTCCACTTCCTTCATCAGGGTGAGAACAACTGCCCCCGGCTGCCACCGCTTCAACTGCTCATGCGAGATGTAATTGTGCCGTTGGCGAAGGCGGTCGTAACACACCTTCTCCAGCGCAAGCCGGGCTTCGAGCGCAGCATAGGTTGTGCTCGCCTCGGTCTTGTCCGCCAGCAGCGTTTCGATGCGCTTGATGATTGGAGCAAGGTCTATCATTTCCTAACTGTGACAGCAGGGAGAAGAACTGTCACCACGTCGACTTCACGGCGCTTCCGTTCTAGGAGGAAAAACCAATGTTTCCCGTGACTTAGATAGTATTTTCTGGCACTATTTCCTTGAAGTTGTCGAGAGGAACAAGATGCTTATTGGGTATGCGAGGGTCAGCACTGTCGATCAGGTTGCGGGCCTTGAAGCGCAGGATCGTGAGCTTGCTGCAACGGGTTGCACGAAAGTATTTTCTGAACGGGTATCATCGGTTGCGCAGCGTGACCAACTGGAGGCGGCGCTCGACTTCGTCCGGGAAGGTGACAGCCTAGTCTGCCTTCGCTTGGACCGTCTTGCCAGAAGCACATCCGACCTTCTCGCGATCATTGAGAAGCTGGAGGCGAAGGGCGTCGCATTGCGCATCTGCGACTTCGGCGGACAGGCGGTGGATACAAAATCACCGGCAGGCAAGCTGATCGTGACCATGTTCGGCGCGGTGGCGCAGTTCGAGCGGGAACTGCTTCTTCAGAGGCAGAAGGAAGGTATTGCCAAGGCCAAGGCGGACGGAAAGTATCGGGGCAGGGTTCCCACCGCTCGCCGAAAAGCCCCATTGGTGCACCAGATGAGTTCCACGGGCCTCGGGGCCTGTGCAATCGCTGGCAGGCTCGGGATTAGCCGCAGCAGTGTCTACCGCATCTTGTCGGAGGCCCGGCCATGACAAGCAAGTCGGTCCCTCACATGTTCGCTGACATCACTGCCAAGCTAGAAGATTTGCACGGCATCGCGGTGGAGGGTCAACGGCGCGACAACGCTCCCGATATGCAGAACGTGCTCAATATCCATCTTAGCTCCGGGCTTGTTGCGCTGAATTGCACTATCCGCGCCATTGCTAAGGCATTGGAAGGCAGCCGATCATGACCGGCCAGCCGACCAGCGATATTGACGAATACCTCGCCGCTCTGCCGATCCAGCCGCTGTCCCCTCCAAGACGCAATGCGCCGACACGATACCAAGTGTCTCGCTGGCCACTCCTGAAGGCGTATAACGGTTTTACCGGCGAGGAGCGACGGAGAGGCGGCCAGTTGGCCGTATGGCTCCTAGCGGCGTGTTGTGTTGCCTTACCGGCGCGATGCGACATCTGTGACCGCAGAGAGCCTCTACAACAACATAACGAGACCTACTACCACATCGGACGCACCCCCGCGATCTGCGCGCGGTGTCACAAATCTATTCATCTCCGCCAATGGCAGTGGGACGCTTGGCGTAGGATCGTGGATGAGGCGACCATAACTGGCCGGGAGTGGTTTGTCCTTCTGCCCCGGTATGGTTTCGACATGGCCGAACACCTGCGAAGCCGATGGGGGTGGGCGGTTGCCGACATCGAAGCATCACCAATGACGCCGCTGCCAGACTTCATCACAGCGCGATTGCCCGGCAACATGCTGCCTCATCCTGAATTGACCCGAGACAGAGCAAACGACCCGAAGTTCGACTTCTAAGCGGTCAGTCCCGTAAACATCTGCTCCAATCAATACTTCCTACTTTCATTGTCAATGTTGACAATGAAAGTAATAGGTTCCGTAATGATTGACTAGAGCGCCCGCTATTACTATACAGATCACGCCAAGATTGATCGCTTGGCGAGCACGTGTGGTATTGGCTGGCGTCTAGGCGCGCTCGAAACAGTCAATGCCGCACGTGCATTACTTCGAGCGCGCCATGACACCATACCGACCCCTTCGCACCTCTGGCCCTGTGCCCCTCACTCGCTCCCTAGAGGACGAGTGGGAACCCGCGCGTGTCCCCGTCCGCCGAGCCAAGAAGCAAGCAGCAAAGCTGTTTCGACGCATCGAGCGTGCTCGTGACGCGGGGGACAAAAGGCAAGTTAGATACCTGACGGATCGTTACCTGCGATCCTTCTCGGTCAAGCTGGCAGCCACGGCGAAGGTCAACACAATCTTGAAAGGAGGTGAGCGAGCCAAGTCAAAGGAACTGGTGGCTATCGCGAGAACTATCGACCCATTCCGGCCTGCCGCCGAGCAAGCCGATGTCGTGCCCATCAAGAAGGCAAACGGTAACACCCGTCTGTTGACCCTGTTCGGACTGAAACGATCCACCGAACAGCGGATGGTCCAACAGTTGCTTCGTCGATTGCACAGACCAGACCCGAGACAGTATGCCATGCAAGAAGGCGAGGACGGTCGCAACCAAGCCGCACAAGCGGTTGTCAATGCCATGCGTGGGGACGCCCGCTGGTTCATCGGCCTCGATATTACCGACTACTTCCCCTCCATCGACACAAGGAGATTGCAAAACCTCATACCGTTACCACGCCGTGTCATCGACAACGTCATCTG
>JBASBA010000153.1:0-5452 GCA_049650885.1 Alteraurantiacibacter sp.
GTCAGGAAGTAATCGGCAATTCGATCATCGTTGGCGGCGAAGTTGCGCAGCCCGGCAGACTGGTATTGCAGACCAACAGGGAAAGCCTGGGAGACGCAATTGCGCTGTCAGGTGGATATCGCGGGGAGGCGCAGAACCTCATCGTGCTGCTGGAACGTGGCGAAAATGCTGCGCGACTGCGGCTTCCCGATGTACTGGATGGAACCTATAGCAATTTGCGCGCCTATCCTGGCGATCGCCTGACAGTCATTTCGGAACCGATGATGTTCTCTGTGCTGGGCGCATCGGGCCGCGTGCAGCAGATGCCGTTCCCACGTGTTTCCCTGACCGTTGTCGAAGCGATTGCTATGGCTGGCGGGCCAAGCGATTCTGCCGGCGATCCGAAGTCCGTTTTCCTGTTTCGCTACGTCGGACCGGATCAAAGCGATCCAACCGTCTATCATTTCAACATGATGCAAGCGCCAACCTTCTTTCTGGCACAGCAATTCGCATTGCGTGACAATGACGTGCTGTACTTCGGCAATTCAGAATCGAACCAGCCGCGAAAAGTCATTCAGACGATTGGACAGCTCTTCTCCCCGATCGTTACCGCCACTGCGGTGACCAACAACATCTCTTCCGGGTCGAACTAAGCCGCAAAAGCGATCGAGATTATCGAGCATCACCTTGTCGCTATGGCAATCGAGCTTGTTGTTGGAATGACGACACCCAACTGGTGAGCAGGCGTTATGCCGGCCCGTGGGAAGTTTACAGGAAGCAAACTCGCGCAGGCGTAAAATCGTCGGATCGAACAGTGCGAAAAGCGGCTGTGCGCCAATGCAGGAACTAATCCTCCAGGCTATCTACCGGCTTTCGCTTTCCAACTGGCTGCCACGGCTGGCCGATTCGCTTCTCAAAGCGATCCCGGAATGCCCATAGCCAGCCTACGCGCCTTTCCGCAATACCGGGCAGGCTCAACAGATCGCCGCCAAGCCACGGCAAAAAAGGGTTACGGCGGGCATAGGACCAAATCTCCACCCGCTCCCCAGCCTGCCGAGCCGCACCACGCGCATGGAAACCGCCCGTATCCGCCACAACCAGCGTATTGTCCTTCACCGGCAACGACTCCGCCGCGGTCAGGTTCATCTGTGCCAGACCTGCCGGATCGACACGGGGGGAACCACGGGCCGACAGCCTGTCTATCGAATTGGGATCAGGAAGGCTTCGCTGATATTCCCATTCCAGCCGTTCTGGCGTGAACTTGTGAGAACCGCGCACATAGGTGAACGGCCCATCCTCCTGCGCAACGGGATTGAGAAAGAGCCAGGCCTTCATCGAGGAATGGAAGCTGTCCGCATGAAGGGACTGTTGCGGATCCGGGCCGCCATCATCAACTTTACTGACGATAGTCTGGATATAATGAAGCGGGGCCGTGCGAAAGCTGGCAACATAGTGGAACAAGGCGTTCAGATCCTCCCGCTGCAACAGGTGACGCAGTGCTGGCACTAAGCCGAGCATGTCGGGATCGATTGCAATACGGCGTGTTATGGCATCGCCCTGTTGCATTTCGCGGGCCGGCCATTCGTGCTCCAGCAACGCTTTGCGCAGCGCGGCAAACTCCTCGGCGGGAAGCAGGTTCTCGATTACGACGAAGCCATCGCGATCGAACGCCTCGCGCCATTCTGGCCTGACATGGCGAGCAAGCCGGCGGCGACGCCAGCGACACAGGCGATCGGCAAGCCGCACGCGAGCGCGGTGCAACCCCAGGCGGTTCAGTCGCCGTGAACCGATAAGCGGATGATCGAGGAAGCTCTTGGCCGTAGTCAGCAGTTGCAGAGCGTAGACAGGAGCCAGCGCTATCGTCTTGGCCCAGGCTCCGGAAGTCATGTCGAACCGTCGCTTCCTACACCCACGCCGCTCACGCGCCGTCTTCCATAAAGGACGCCTGCTTGACTGTGGCATCAATCGCCTTGAGCTGAGCAACAAGACCCTCGAACATGTCGAGCGGTAGCGCATTGGGGCCATCGGAAAGCGCATTGGCGGGGTCTGGATGGGTTTCCATGAAAACCCCCGAGACACCTGCCGCCACTGCCGCACGCGCCAGCAACGGCACGTATTTGCTCTGCCCGCCCGAGCGATTGCCCAGCCCGCCAGGCTGCTGCACGGAATGCGTGGCGTCGAACACCACCGGGCAACCGGTCTCGGCCATGATGGAAAGGCCCCGCATGTCGGAAACAAGCGTATTGTAACCAAAAGACGTGCCTCTTTCGCAGAGCATGAAGTTGTCCTCTTCCTTGCCCGCTTCGGATGCTGCTTCCTTCGCCTTGGTGACGACATTCTGCATGTCGGCAGGCGCCATGAACTGCGCCTTCTTGATGTTTACCGGCTTGCCCGTGGCCGCAACCGCATTGATGAAATCTGTTTGACGAGCGAGAAACGCCGGGGTCTGCAACACGTCCACCACTTCGGCTACAGGCTGTGCCTGCGCGATCTCGTGCACGTCCGTCAAGACAGGGAGACCCGTCGAAGCGCGCACCTTCTCAAGGATCTTCAGCCCCTCATCCAGGCCGGGGCCGCGGAAAGACGCGCCGGAACTGCGATTAGCCTTGTCGAACGAACTCTTGAAAATGAGCAGGATATCCTGCCGCCGCGCGATATCTGCCAGCGCCTCTGCAACCGAAAGGCTATGCACCTCACTCTCGATCACGCAGGGGCCTGCGATCACGAACAGGGGTGAATTTGCATTCACCGGGTATCCACAAAGTTTCATCGGTCCGGTATCGCATTCCCGCGTGTGCGTAATTGTATCAAATTTGCAACAGTTTACCGCAGTGCACGCAAAAATGCGAGTAAACCAATTCAACTGGTGTATACCTTGCGCTGACTAAGGTGTCCCATGTTGTCGATCAAGTGTGCATGACCCGTATCGACGCTGATCTGCGGCCAGCATACGATAGCGCGAAGAGAACCAGTTAAACGTGAGAAGGCGAATGTTGAAATCCCAAGTTGGCAGGCCATCGCAGGTCGCATCGCAGCCCAGGCCGCAGATTACCTCGGCTCTCAAGACGCTGGATACCGAAATTTCAGGTGTACTGGATCTGCGCAACGCGCTGTCCACATCAAGACTGGGTGACGATTTCGCCAGAGCCGTCGATGTGATCGCGTCCGCAAAGGGGCGTGTCATCGTCACCGGCATCGGCAAAAGCGGCCATGTTGGACGCAAGATTGCAGCAACCTTCTGCTCCACGGGAACACCGGCACTTTTTCTCCATCCAGGCGAGGCAAGTCATGGCGATCTGGGTGTAATTTCCGGTGATGACGTGGTGCTCGCCGTCACTTGGTCCGGCAATACAACCGAATTGAGTGATGTGCTCGGCTATTGCAGAGTGAACAGCCTGCCATTGATCGTGGTTACAGCCCATGCGGGTAGCGTGGCAGGAAAGGCCGCCGATATCTGCCTGGCCCTTCCCGCAGTGCGCGAAGCCTGCCCTAACGAGCTGGCTCCTACTACATCCACCACCGTGCAATTGGTGATTGGTGATGCGTTGGCGGTCGCCCTGATCGAGGCTCGCGGCTTTTCCTCGCACAGTTTCCGGCTGTTCCACCCTGGGGGGCGTCTTGGCGCGCAGTTGGTGACGGTGGGGGAGCTCATGGGAACTGGGGACGCTTTGCCGCGCGTCCCGGTCAACGCCAGCTTGCGCACGGCCACGATCGAAATGAGCCTCAAGCGATATGGATGCACAGCCGTCGTTGACGACGAGGATCGCATTGTCGGCGCCTTCACCGATGGTGATCTGCGACGATCAATCGTGATCCACGATCTGGATGATACGATAGGCCAGCACATGTCACCAATGCCGGTCACCGTAGATCCCTCGATGCTGTCGAGAGATGCGCTGGCGCTGATGAACAGCAATGCCGTCTCCGTCCTTTTCGTTGCCAAGGGGGAGAAGCTGGTGGGGATAATACATATCCATGATCTGGTGCGACTGGGCATCGGCTGATCGAACTCAGGTGCTGTTGACGTAAGCTTCTGCCAGCGTATCAATCGCGGCGGTGGCACAACAAGATCTCATAGTAATCCCCGCGCGATATGGCTCCACCAGGCTGCCTGGCAAACCGTTGTGCCGGATTGCAGGGCGCACGATGCTGGAACGGGTCGTTGCAAATGCAAAACGGGCAGCCAGTGTCGCGGGCAATTGCAGAGTTCTGGTTGCGACAGACGATGATCGGATTGCCGATCATGCGCGCGATCTCAATACAGAAACGATATTGACCGATACCCGGCTCGATTCAGGAAGCGCGCGTGCACACTCCGCCGCTATTGCACAAACTTCCACTCCATCTCGCGTGATCTGCCTTCAGGGCGATGCGCCATTTATTTCATCGCAAATCATCATCACGCTGTTGCAGGCGCTGCGCGAAAGCAGTTCCGCCATCGCCACACCGGTTTTCCAGCTTGGTTGGGACAGGCTCGATCGTCTGCGGCGGCACAAGCGTAGCGCGCCTTTCAGCGGCACGACCTGCCTGCGCGATGGTGCAGGCAAGGCGCTGTGGTTTTCAAAGGCGATTTTGCCAGCACTTCGCAACGAAGATGGGTTGCGCCAACAATCGCTTTCTCCCGTCTGGCAACACCTGGGGCTTTACGCTTACACCATGGAGGCGCTCGACTGGTTCGTATCTGCGCCAATCGGCGTTTACGAAGGGTTGGAAGGGCTGGAGCAACTCCGATTTCTCGAAAATGGCTGGACGATTGCCACCGTGCCGGTCCCCGCGCCGGAACACGCGTTATCCGGCATTGATACGCCAGAAGATCTTGCGCTGGCGGAAGAAGCCGTGGCGCTCCTGGGTGACCCCTTCCCGGAACAAGGTTGATCCGGATTGCTTGTAGTGCGGGCTGCAGACGCTAGAAGCTGGCCCATGCTCGTCATCGTTCGCCATGGTAACACTTTCGAGGCTGGTGTTCAGCCACTCCGGATAGGGGCGCGCACCGATCTGCCTCTGACGAGGAGCGGCGTGGAGCAGGCTCGGGCGCTGGGAAGGCACTTTGCTGAACAGGGCTGGCAATTCGAGCGCGTACTGACATCCCCCTTGCGACGCACCCGGCAGACCGCCGACGAAGTTCTGGGCAGCCAAGATGCACCGCCAATTGTCCAGATGGCCGACTTTTTGCGTGAAGTGGATCACGGACCGGACGAGAACAAGCCGGAATCCTCGATCATTGCCCGCATCGGGAAGAGTGCCCTGGACGCTTGGGATCGGGATGCCAAAGTGCCGCCGGGATGGATTGTCGAACCAGATGCCAGATTGTCACAATGGCGCAAACTCCTTGACGGCATGGGCCATCTCGATGGTCCAACTCTGCTCGTCACCAGCAATGGCGCTGCGCGTTTCGCGATCCTTGCCGATGCGCATCTGCGGACAAGCGCAGCCGATTTGCCCTCGCTCAAATTGCCTACCGGGGGGTATGGCG
>JBASBA010000154.1:0-4970 GCA_049650885.1 Alteraurantiacibacter sp.
AATCGACGCAATCGTGCTCGACATAGGTGTCCAGCTCCTCGAACGAACCTTCGTCCAGCAGCACATCCAGCCGCTCACGCGCGGTCAGCTTGCCCTTGGAATGCTGCGCATCGATACGCTTCTGGCCACCGCCCATGCGGGCAGCTTCACGGCGGCGTTCCATTTCAGCAATATTGGCGGACATCGTCACTCCTCTATTTGCGCATGGGCCGTTGCATGAGATCGGTTAACCGTCAATTCCCAAGCACTTGTATCGCACCGGCGCATCAGCGCATCAGCACCAATTCTTCCGCCATCGTTGGGTGAATGGCCACGGTCGCGTCGAAATCGGCTTTTGTCAGACCGGCCTTCACCGCGATTGCGGCGGCCTGCATCATTTCCGGCGCTTCTGGTGCGATCATGTGAATACCCACGATCTTGTCGTTGCTGGGGTCGCAGATCATCTTGAACAAGGATCGCTCGTTGCGGCCAGCAAGCACGTTCTTCATAGGGCGAAAGTCCGACTGGTATACCTTTACCGAGCCAAGCTTGTTCTTCGCCTCCCCTTCGGTCATGCCGACAGAGGCGATCGGCGGGTGGCTGAAAACCGCGCTGGGAATGCATCCGTGGTCAACTGCAACAGGCTCATGACCGCCAAACACAGTGTCGGCGAATGCCTGCCCTTCGCGAATGGCAACAGGGGTCAACTGCACACGGTCAGTCACATCGCCAACAGCGTAGATATGGTCCACGCTGGTCTTGCTAAACCGGTCGACTATCACCTCTCCATTATCGCCAAGTTCGATGCCGACGCCCTCCAGGCCAAGCCCTTCTGTATTGGGAATACGGCCAACGGCGAACATCACGCAGTCCACGTGCTCCTCGTCACAATCGGATAGCTTTACGAAATAGCCACCATCGTCACACGGCTTGATATATTCGAAAATGGTGTTGAACTTGAAGGCGATCCCCTTGGTCATGGAGATTTGCAGCAACCTGTCTCGCACGGCCTCATCATAACTGCGCAACAGGGTATCGCCCCGGTTCACGAGCATCACCTTGCTGCCGAACTCGTTGAAGATTCCGGCGAATTCATTGGCGATGTAGCCGCCGCCAGCGATGATGATTTTCTTCGGAATTTCATCGAGGTGGAATGCCTCATTCGAACTGATCGCATGTTCTGCGCCCTGGCATTCGGGCATGCGCGGGCGGGCGCCCGTCGCAATCAGAATATGCCGGGCGGTAACCTTGCGGCCACCCTCCAATGTGATTTCGTGCGGCCCGGTCAGCTGGGCGCGTTCCTTGAATATCTCGACCTCATGGCTTTCCAGCGTGTCGGTGTAAGCCCCTTCCAGACGGTCAACATCGGCAAGCACATTGTCGCGCAGCTTTTTCCAGTTGAAGGTCGCGCCCTCGACTTCCCAGCCAAACTTCTGGCAGTCTTCCAGATCTTCCGCGAAATGTGCGCCGTAGACCAGCATCTTCTTAGGCACGCACCCGCGAATAACGCAGGTGCCCCCTACGCGAAATTCTTCGGCAATGGCGACTTTCGCGCCGTGTCCAGCCGAAACACGGCTGGCGCGCACGCCGCCGGAACCTGCACCGATGGTAAAAAGATCATAATCGTAATCGGACATGGGCGCGGAATACTCCTGCTGCAGGTGAAACGTGGTGGTCCATGGCCATACGTTCGGCAGCGAGCAAGAGTTTCATCGCGATTGCACGCAGTGGATCAGCTTTCGATCAGCAGCTTATTATCCGCCAGCATCTGCCAACTTGGGCCAAAGCGCATGGACAGGAGCATTTCCGGAGAAATCCCCGCCCCTGATTTCAGCACGCGCCGGATGCTGTCTGCCCTTGCCAGTTCATCTTCGCCCAAAGCCACCAGGGTTTCGGGTGCATGCGAGAGGCGCTCCTCAAACAGCAGCGATGTATCGAGGGAATTGAAGTCGAAGCCGATAAACATCAGCCGGCGCGCGTTGCTGATGCCGCCATGCAATGATGACTTGCTCTGGCGATTGGCCAGAAATTCAGAGGCGGTGCGGATGTTTTCCGCGACCTTGAAAAAGTGCTTGGGACTTTCCTCGCCCCACATGGCCTCCGGCTCTGCACTTGATTGCCAGTCCAGGCGACCAGCGCGGCCGTAAGGTTGTACCACGGTCAGCTTCTCTGCGCACAGCGCCCGCGCCTCGGTAACAGGCATCCCGAAGCCGGAATGCAGCACCCATGGCATGTAGTGCTGAATTGCGCGGTCCGTGTTGAAGTTCACGACGTGGAGGTTGTCAAAGCAATGCTCCGCGCGCGCGCGACTCACGCCATCCACCACCATCAGGCCCAGCTGGAACAGCCAGTTTTCCGCGCCTCGAAAGGGCATATCGCCCGGATCGCGCGGCTCTGCCTCCATTGCCGACCGGTTTTCGGCCTGCAATGTATAGTAGGCGATGGCCAGCTTGCCGACCGCCAGCACGTGCTTGTCCTCCCCATGCTGTTGCAGCAGGGCATGGATAGAGCTGGTCAGCCGGGCACCGGCACGGATGCGAAGCGCCGCTTCACGCAGCGCATCGCCCTCGCCCTTCACCTTTTTGAAAAGCTCATTGAAATCCTGCATCTCGGCTGTTTGCAGGTCAGATCCCAATCGCCGGAAATCAAAGCCGTGGGCGATCTTGCCCAGCAACTCGCCCTGGCCCGGCATTTCGATTTCGACGCCAGCGCCCGCGCCAATGATAATGGCGGTCTTTGTCCTGATCATCGAAATATCCTAACCTTGCGCGCCCTCGAACAGGGATGTCCTAGAGCGCGCATGGTTAAGATTGGCCTATCTTTTCAGACAGATTGTTACCGGCCCAACAACCGGACAGACGATCAGCCCTGCGAGGAGCCTTGCGACCGGCCACGTCCGCCGCCACCGCGCCGCTGACCGCCCTGTGAGCGACCACCACCTGAGCCAGAGCCACGCTTTGGACCGCCGCGACCGCGACCGCCCTTGGCACCCTCGCCGCTACGTTCTGCCGAGGCACCGCGCGGCTTGGGATTGACGCGCTGGCGCTGTTGCTTGGGCGCAGGCTTGGTCGGCCCGACGCCTTCCACCACGGCGCGGAAGTTATCAGGCAGCGGCAGACGCTCGAAAGTGGCGTCGGTCTGCTTGTTGATATCCTTCAGATATGCGCGCTCATCCTCGGCACAAAACGCAATCGCCACGCCATCGGCGCCGGCACGCGCTGTGCGGCCGATACGGTGGACATATTGTTCAGGCACGTTGGGAAGTTCGTAATTGATGACGTGGCTGACACCGGGAATATCGATCCCGCGTGCCGCAACATCGGTTGCTACCAGGATTGGCGTCTTGGCGCGCTTGAACTCGCTCAAGGCGCGTTCACGCTGAGGCTGGCTCTTGTTGCCGTGGATCGCATTGGCGGGGATGCCGACCTGTGACAGCTTCTTTACCACGCGATCCGCCCCATGCTTGGTACGGGTAAAAATCAGCACCCGCTCGAACTTGCCAGGCACCTTGTGCTTTTCGGACAGCATCATTTCGAGCAGCGACTGCTTCTCGTCCTGCTGCACCATGAACAGGTACTGGTCGATACGCTCTGCCGTGGTGGCAGCGGGCGTGACGGAAACCTGCACAGGGTTCTGGCAATACTTGCTTACCAGTTCCTTGATCGCCTTTGGCATGGTTGCGCTGAAGAACAGGGTCTGGCGATCCTTCGGGGCCAGCTCGTGAATTTTACGCAGTGCGTGGATAAAGCCCAGGTCCAGCATCTGGTCGGCTTCGTCCAAAATCAGAATTTCAACGCCATCGAGGTTGAAGGCCTTCTGGTCGATCAGGTCGAGCAGGCGACCCGGTGTTGCAACAAGAATGTCACAGCCGCGGTGCAGCTTGTTGCGATCCTTGTTGACCGAGGTGCCGCCGACGATGGAATGGACCTTCAGGCCAGCCAGCGCGCCATAGTCCTTTGCGCTCTGGGCGATCTGCCCAGCCAGTTCCCGCGTAGGAGCAAGGATCAGCATGCGGCATGATTTGAACGGGATCTGGTTGTCCGCCTTGCGCAGGTTATCGATGCTGGGCAGCATGAACGCCGCCGTCTTGCCGGTGCCTGTCTGGGCGATACCCAGAAGGTCGCGCCCTTCAAGCACAGGAGGGATGGCCTGCGCCTGGATTGGCGTCGGCTCTTTATAGCCCTGCATGTCCAGCGCCTGCATCACCGGCTGCGACAGCCCGAGATCGGAAAATTGAATAGTCATGTGTAGTATTAAACTCGCAAAATATGCGGCGCGCAAAGCAACAGCTCGCGCGGCGCGGGTGTCAAAACGACCCGCGTGATAAGGGAAGTCTCAGGAAAAAGGACCGAAGGGCTGCCGGGGCTTGCAGCTTTCTCGCTACAACCACTTCACGCTGGCGCGCGCTTCGATGTCGGCCATGTGGGCGACGAAGTCTCAAAAGTCAATCGAATGTTCTGCGGCAGGCGATTTCGGCCTGCTGTCTGAACAGCAGGTGCAGCAACTGCGCAGGTAAGGTGGAGCGCCAGCATTGAGGAGCATGTCGCAAATCCTGGCGCGCCTTCTTCGTTTCAGAAAACCAGGTCTGTCAGCGCAGCGGTCAATTCAATCCGGCTGCCTTCAGCAAGGCTTCCGTGCTGGCGTCGAAGCGTTCGCTGCCCCCCTCGATCTTTTTGGCCATTTCCTTGCCCAGTTCCACGCCGAACTGGTCGAACGGATTGATATCCAGCATCACGGCCGCAGCAAATACGCGGTGTTCGTGAAACGCGATAAGCGCGCCGAAGGTGGCGGGGTCCAGATCATCGCACAGGATGGTGGCCGAAGGACGATCGCCGGGGTAGCTGCGATGCGGATCGTCGCTCTGCTTGCCCGCCATCAAGGCCGCCCCTTGCGCAAAGCAATTCATCAGCAGGATATGGTGGTGCGCTGCATCCAGCATATCGCCCGGCTCGACACTCGCGATAAAGTCGATGGGCACAAGGTGTGTGCCC
>JBASBA010000155.1:0-9970 GCA_049650885.1 Alteraurantiacibacter sp.
GTGTACCACCTGAAGGGTGGCATCCTGAAATACCTTGAAACCGTGCCGGAGGAATTGAGCATGTGGCGCGGGGAATGCTTCGTGTTCGATCAGCGTGTGAGCGTGGGCCACGGCCTGGCGCAGGGCACCCATGCGCTGTGCTTCGCCTGTCGTCAGCCTGTCAGCCAGCAGGATATGGCATCGCCCTTGTATGAAAAGGGCGCAAGCTGCCCTGCATGTTTTGGAGAACGGACGGACGAGCAGCGCGAAGCCTATCGCGAACGCCACCGGCAGGAAAAACTGGCCGAAGCACAGGGCCGGGCGCATCTGGGCGCCGAACTGGTGGGGCATAAGCGTGATGAATGATGCAAACCGCATCCTCTACAGCTTTCGCCGCTGCCCCTACGCCATGCGCGCACGCCTGGCGCTGACGGTGAGCGGAACCGATTGCGAACTGCGGGAAGTGAAGCTGGCCGACAAGCCGCAGGCCATGTTGGACGCATCGCCAAAGGGTACGGTGCCGGTTCTGGTTCTTGAAGACGGATCAGTGATCGAGGAGAGTATCGAGATCATGCGCTGGGCGCTTGCGCGAAAGGATCCCGAAGGCTGGCTGGAACGCGACGATCCCGATTTGATCGCGCAGGCGACGGGGCCGTTCAAACACGCGCTGGACCATTACAAATATCCCGACCGATACGATGATTGCGACCCCCTGCCGCACCGCACAAAGGGATTGTCTTTCCTGCGTCAGCTTGACGACCGCATCGCTGGGCAAGGGCAATTGGCCGGCGAAAAGCGCGGCGTGGTCGATATGGCGATCTTCCCATTCATTCGGCAGTTCGCCAACCATGACCGCGAGTGGTTCGATGCGCAGGACTTACCACACCTGCAACCGTGGCTGGCAGGTCATCTGTCCTCCGCGCTGTTCAAGACCATCATGCAGCGCGAAAAGCCATGGGTGGAAGGCAACGCGCCGATCGCGATGACGCTCCAGCAAAACTGACGGGCGCGGGCCGGCCGATCAGTCGATTGTGCGAACCCAGCCGTGGGTGTCTTCCACCGTGCCACGCTGAATGCCCACCAGCTTCTGGCGCAGTTTGGTGGTAAGTTGGCCCGGTCCACCCGATCCGATGGTAAACTCTCCATCGCGGCTGGCAACACGGCCAACAGGCGTCACCACGGCAGCGGTGCCGCAGGCCATGGTCTCCACAAGGCGGCCAGAGGTGGCATCATCGCGCCACTGTTCCAGCGAATAGCGTTCCTCGCGAACGGTCAGCCCTTCCTCGCGGGCCAATGTCAACAGGCTGTCGCGGGTGATGCCGGGCAGGATCGTGCCGCCCAGTGGCGGGGTTATCATGCTGCCATCGTCGAACACGAAGAACAGGTTCATGCCGCCCAGCTCCTCTATCCACTTGCGCTCCACCGCGTCCAGGAACACAACCTGATCGTGTCCTTCGGCGATGGCTTCGGCCTGCGGCACGAGGCTGGCGGCATAATTGCCACCGCACTTGGCAGCGCCAGTGCCACCGGGGGCGGCGCGTGAGTAATCGCTCGACACCCAGATGGAAACGGCAGGCGCGCCCGATTTGAAGTAGTTTCCGGCTGGTGAGAGAATGACAAGGAACTTGTACTTCCTGGCTGGACGAACGCCCAGGAAATGCTCGTTCGCGAACATGAAGGGCCGGATGTAAAGCGAGCCGCCATCTACGCTGGGAAACCAGTCGCGGTCCGCCTTCACCACGGTTTCCACCGCTTCGATAAAGGTGTCTTCCGGCATTTCGGGCATGGCGAGGCGGCGGGCCGAATCGTTGAAGCGGCGGGCGTTCTGATCCGGGCGGAACAGCGCCATGGTGCCATCATCGCGCCGGTAGGCTTTCATCCCCTCGAATATTTCCTGCGCATAGTGCAGCACGGATGCGGCGGGATCCAGCAGGATGGGTTCGCGCGCGCACAGCTTTGCCGAGTGCCAACCTTTGCCCTCGTCCCAGTCGATGGAGATCATGTGATCGGTGAACACCGTGCCAAAACCGGGATCGGCAATCGCCTGATCGCGCGTGGCACCGGGCACTGGTGCGGGATGGGGGATCTGCTCGAATGTCAGGGCGGGCGCGTTGGCCATATGCTGCTCTACTCCTTGGGCACCGCGCGGACTAGTGGCGCGAGACTGGAGAGGCAAGGGCGGGATTTGACATCGCCCGAAAAATGAGAAGGGCGGCTCTGCCACTGGCAGAACCACCCTTCGCATGGTCAGCGGTCAGTCAGACCGCCCACGGTGCCTTACTCGGCGCGTAAAGAAACTACCGAATATGCTCCGCTTTGGCCTTCACCGACCTACCTGCTGAACCATGAGACATCGGATCACCTCCTTTCGCGCTTTGAGCCAAGGACCCTGCCGTTTCACCGGGGGTCAAGGCCGCGTTCACCGCTGGCCTTGAAAGAGGTTTTGAATCACTGAGTCGCCGAACGCAAGTGTCAATTCAATGTTTTGAACATTTTGTAAGTTCGTGAACAAATCACACGCTGCCGCAGATGATCCCTACCCGCGACAATCCTCTATCACGCGGGTGATTTCCGGCCATGCGGGGGCAAAGACAGCCGGTGTGCCGGCGACGTCTACTGCGAAGCGTCCCTTGGAAAAGGCGATGGCATCCAGCAATGGATCGCTTGCGGCCAGTTCGGCCACGATCATCGGCGCACGGCTGGTCACGGGGCTGGCGGTAAGGCGACGATCCTGCGTTTCGGTGCGGATCAGCATTTCCACCTGGCCGGTCGCGTCACCCTGTCGTGCAATGCTGACGCGCTTACTGTTGCGGTTACACACCATCAGCAGGGTAACACCTTGCGGTGTGCGATCGGTGCCGAATACCGCCATCGTTTCGCCCGCTTCGCTGACATATCGCCAGTCGCCCGCCGTTTGCGGCGCATCCATCCAGTTGTCGAATGTGGGCGTTACCACCTGTGTCGGCGCGCTGGATGGTTGAGGGCTGGGCGCGGTCGCAATGGGCGTTGGCACTGGTGTGGGTTCCGGCGAAGGTGGCACACAGGCGGCAAGCGCAAGCGTGCCCAGAATGGCGGCGGCGGAAGTCTTGGAATCGGTTTTCATTAACTGCATGCATCCAATACGCGCGAGATGCCCGGATGTGTCGGGAATTGCATTGTTTCTCCCAATGGGGAGGTGAGGGCCACGACTTCGCCGGGGGTGGAAAGGGCGCGGAAGATGGCGAGGCCGGGATCGATCTCGGCGGAGAGTCCCCCTTCGACCGGCGCCATATCCACTCGTGCCACTTCGCCGCCTGCGTCCAGGCGCCATGCCTCCGGCGTTTGGGAGGTGCTGGCGACGGTCAGCGTAATGGTGCCGCTGATCCGTTGGCAGTCGATCGCCATCACAGGTTCGCTGCCCGCTTCGCCAAAACCGGCGCGCCCGCCATCGGGGTTTTCGTTCACAGACCAGTTGCCTGCCACCAGTGCGGTTCCATCGGGCGCTGCGGTGGGCGTTGCCGCCTGCGTCAGCACAGGTTCCGGCTGGGCCGCGTCATCTGCCATTTCGGCGTCGTCGCTATTGTTGCAGCCTGCGATCAGGGCGCCAGCGATGGAGAGGGAGATTAGGTGTCGAAGTGTCATCAGGATTCTTCCTTCTGGACGGGTGACCATTCCCGGCTCTATCGCTGCGCGGATGACCGAGCGCAAGCCATCTCGCAAACGTATCGACCAAACGCTTGTCGAGCGCGGCGAAGCGGAATCGCGCAATCGCGCGCAAGCCCTGGTGATGGCGGGGCTGGTCTTCGCCGGACCTCCGGGAAAGCTCAGCCGGATGGAGAAGTCCGGCAGCCAGGTGGCTGATAACTGGGAAATAGAGGTGCGCGGGCGCGATCATCCCTGGGTGGGTCGCGGGGGCGTGAAGCTGGACCATGCGATCAGGCATTTCGGCCTCGACCCCACGGGCGCGTTTGCGATGGATATCGGATCTTCCACCGGCGGGTTTACACAGGTGATGCTGCACCACGGCGCGCAGCACGTATTTGCCGTGGATGTCGGCACCAATCAGCTGGCATGGAAGCTGCGGCAGGATGATCGCATCACCGTGCTGGAACAGACAAATGCCCGCGCCCTGACGGCTGACATTATCGACAGGCCATGCAACTGGGTGGTCTGCGACGCCAGCTTCATCGGCCTTGCCAAGGTGCTGGAAGTGCCGCTGGCACTGGCCGCACCCCGATGCCGCCTTGTGGCGCTGATCAAACCGCAATTCGAAGTGGCCCGAAACGAGGTGGGCAAGGGCGGCATCGTGCGCGACGAAGCTCTGCATCAAAGGGTGTGCGACGAAGTGCGTGAATGGCTGGAGTCAGGCGGCTGGCGCATCGACGGGATTACGCAGAGTCCCATAACGGGAACGGAAGGCAATATAGAATACCTCGTTGCCGCCTTGCGCGATGGGTAGCACGCAGTCAGATTGCCGGGCAACCGAATCACGGAGCCACCTCTGACGATGAACCGACTTGCCTCGCCTGCGCAATTGCGCGCCAGCCTGATCCGCTGGGCCTTGTTCATCATTCCAACGGTGATGTTGCTGGGGTTCCTGTCGGGCCAGATGGCCGGCAGCACGGCGAACAGTGCGTGGTTCCAGGCTTTGCAAAAGCCCGCGCTGTTCCCGCCACCTGCCACCTTTGGCCTGGTGTGGAGCGTGCTTTACTTCATGATGGGACTGGCGCTGGCGCTGGTATGCGCGGCATGGGGATCGCGCCTTCGCATCGTGGCGATCGCCATGTTCCTTATCCAGTTCGTGCTGAACCTTGCATGGTCCCCTATGTTCTTCGCCCGGCAGGATATTGGCGTTGCGCTGGGCGTGATTATCGCACTGGATATCGCGCTGGTCATCACGGTGGTGCTGTTTTTCAAGGTGCGCAAATGGGCAGGCATCCTGCTGCTGCCCTATCTTGCATGGGTGCTGTTTGCCACGCTGCTGAACTACCAGTTTTTGCAGGCGAACCCCGATGCCTCGCAGGTTCAGGATACAGGCGCGGTGCAGCGGTACGAATTCTAGGTTGCCAAGCTGCATAACCTCCACCACATTATCAGCTATGCAAAGCCAGAACCCGTTGATCGCCGATTTCGTCAAACTCGCCAACAGCGCCGCAGGCACCTTTGCGGGCATGGGCCGTGAGGCGCGTGACGGTGCGCGCGAAAAGATGAAGGAGGCCATGGGCGGCCTCGATTTCGTCAGCCGCGAAGAGTTTGACGCGGTGAAGGACATGGCCGCGATGGCGCGCGAGAAGGTTGATATTCTGGAAGCGAAGATCGCTGCACTGGAAGCGAAGCTGGGCGACAAGGCCTGATCGCTGGCGCCCTGATGCGCGCAGACTAGCCCGCCCGGCGAAAAAACCGTCCAGCGGTATCGCTGTTGGAAAGCCGGTTGCAGCGCGACATCAGGTTTGCCGCATTCTCGTCCACCGCGTGTTGCCGGGCGAAACCACGCGGCAGCGCACGAATGCGGGCCACCTCGTCTTCGATTGTATCCAGGCGCGCTGCCCGCCCTTGCGCCACGGTGCGCCAGATCTCTTCGTCCACGCCGTTGCGCTGATCGTTCAGGAACGCGGCAAGCGTGTCCTGCTCCACCCGATAACCCGCCAGTTGATTGCAAACACCGGCCAAAGCCCACATTTCCGAATACAGCGAGGTTTCGGCGGTGGCGGCAGACGGCTGCTGCGCGCTGGCAGCGTGGCCCAATGCCAGTGAAATGGCACTTGCGAAGAGAATTATCTTCCGTTGCATCCGTCGATCCTCCAACAATATCCGTCAGTCCAACTTACATCCTGACCACGCTGGGCGACAATATACCCGTTTTAGCCCACCTCATCGACAACATCGTAGTATTTCCATGCATGTCCGCGCCTCTGCCATCCTTATATCCGCTCGCCAGCACGGGGAAACGGCTGTTATCGCGCGCTTTCTGACAGCGGAATACGGCATCGTGGCCGGCTATGTCGCAGGAGGGCGGGGCAGGGGCCTGCGCCCGGTGGTTATCCCGGGCAATCTGGTGGACCTGCAATTGTCCGCCCGATCCGAAAGCCAACTGCCCTTTGCCAAGGTGGAACTGAGCGAGAGCCGCGGCCCCTGGCTGGCGGAGCCACTGCCTGCCGCCGCCATCGGCTGGGTCACGGCGCTCACCGCCTGCGCCTTGCCCGAACGAGAGCCATACCCCTCGCTTTTCAGCGCCCTGGAAGGCACCCTTTCCGCCATTTGTCACGCCCCCAGCGCGCGCGGCTGGGCCAGCGCACTTGTGGGATATGAAGTCCTGCTCCTTCGCGAGCTGGGTTATGGCGGGGCAAAGGGGCTGTGGGGGGAAAGGCCGCTTGGCGAAATGGATCATGTGCTGGAAGCGATGGACGCGCTTGGCCCGCCACTTGATCACTACCTGCTTGCCGACCGGCGGGGAGACGTTATGGCAGCGCGAAATCGCTTGCGCGAAATGCTTGGACGGATAGCTTGATATGAAAATTGCCCTGTTTGCCGGAGACGGTATCGGCCCCGAAATCATGGCGCAGGCGCGTCGCGTTCTCGATGCGTTGAACCTGCCCGGCATCGTGGTGTGGGAAGGCGACGTGGGCGGCGCGGCCTATCGTCGCCATGGCCATCCACTGCCCGAAGAAACGCTGCAAATGGCGCGTGCTGCCGATGGCGTGTTGTTTGGCGCGGTTGGTGATCCCGAGTGCGACAACCTGGAACGGCACCTGCGGCCGGAGCAGGCGATCCTTGGCCTGCGTTCCAGCCTTGGCCTGTTCGCCAATCTGCGGCCCGCCACGATGTTTTCCGGGATGGAAGACATGTCTTCCCTGCGCCCCGAAATTGCCGCCCTGATCGATGTGCTGATCGTGCGAGAGCTGAATGGCGATGTCTATTTCGGCGAAAAGGGGATGCGCAAGCTGGATGACGGGCGGCGACAGGGCTTTGATTTCATGTCCTATGCGGAAGACGAGGTGCGCCGCATCGCCCACGTCGCCCTGCGCGCCGCACAAGGACGCGCGGCGGAGGGGACAGGCGGGAAGCTGTGCAGCGTGGACAAGGCCAACGTGCTGGAAACCAGCCAGCTTTGGCGCGATGTGATGATCGAGACGGCAGCCGAATATCCCGAAGTCGAGCTGAGCCACATGTATGTGGACAATGCCGCCATGCAGATGGTGAAAGACCCCGGCCAGTTCGACGTGATCGTCACCGGCAATCTGTTCGGCGATATTCTGTCGGATCAGGCCAGCATGTGCGTCGGCTCCATCGGCCTTCTGGCCAGTGCCGCGCTGGGCGAACGGCAGACCGATTTCGGCACCTTCGGCATGTACGAGCCGATCCACGGATCTGCCCCGGATATTGCCGGACAGGACAAGGCCAACCCCATGGCCATGATCCTCAGCCTGGCGATGCTGCTGCGCCATTCGCTGGGCCGGGAGGAGGACGCCTTGCGGGTCGAGGCGGCGGTTGCCAAGGCGCTGGCCAATGGCGTTCTGGGCGGTGATCTTGGCGGTGATGCCGGGACGGTGGAGATTGGCGACGCAGTGCTGGCGCGTCTCTAGAGCCTTGGGTCCAGCAATCTAATAGTTAACAATCGCGGATATTGCGGGCACATGGAAATGGTGACTCAGCAATTCCAGCAGCAGATCGAAAGCGCCAGCGCCCTTGCTCGGGGGGCAAATGCGTGTCCGCTGGAACTGGCCGTCGTGCTGCCCACGCTGAACGAATGCGGCAATATCGTGCCCATGATAGCGCGGCTGGAAAAGGCGCTTGGCCCGTCAGGCTGGGAAGCGGTATTCGTGGATGACAACTCGCATGACGGCACCGCCGAGGAAGCGCGCCGCATCGGCCAGACAGACAGCCGCATCAGGGTGATCCAGCGCATCGGCCGGCGTGGCCTTGCCAGCGCCGCGATCGAGGGCATGTGCGCCACTGCCGCACCGTTCGTGGCGGTGATGGATGCCGATCACCAGCACGATCCGGCCTTGCTGAACGATATGCTGGCTGCTGTGCAATCGGGCGAATACGATCTGGCCTACGCCAGCCGATTTGCCGAGGGCGGCAACGCCGATGGCCTGTCCAGCAAGAGCCGTGAGAAAGGCAGCCGGTTGGCCAATTCACTGGCGCGGCGGCTGACCGGAACCGAGCTTTCCGACGCCATGAGCGGGTTTTTCCTGATGCGCACCGATCAACTGCGCAAACAGGCGGGCGATCTTTCGGGCATCGGTTTCAAGATCATGCTGGATATTCTTTCCACCGCCCGCCCGCAGTTACGCGTGAAAGAACTGCCATTGAAATTTGCCGAGCGCCTGACAGGTACAAGCAAGCTGGATCACGGGGTCGCGCTGGATTTCATTGCCGGCCTTTACGAACGCTACCTTGGCCGCATTATCCCCACGCGGTTTGCCTTGTTCGGCACAGTGGGCGCACTGGGTGTGATCGTCCATATGGCGGTGCTCAGTGTGGTTTTTCTGGTGTTTGGCAGCAGCTTTGCCCTGGGCCAGACGATTGCCACGATAGTGGCAATGACGTTCAATTTCTGGTTGAACAACCTGCTTACCTACCGCGACAGCGCGCTGAATGGCGCAAAGGCGCTGTTCACGGGCTGGCTGAAATTCTGCATCACCTGTTCCGTAGGCGCCTTTGCCAATGTCGCGGCAGCGGCCATGTTGCAAGCAAACGGTATCACGTGGTGGGTGGCCGCAATTGCAGGCATCGTGCTGGCATCCGTGTGGAATTATGCATTGTCCAGCAAGTTCGTGTGGGGCCGGTTTCGCTGAGTCGCCCGGCGAGCCGTTTGTACTTCGTCGATATTCTGTGTCACGCGATGTGCAGTAAATTACAACACACGGAAACTAAAAGCTAAGCTGGTGTAACGGGTTATTTCGCAAAACTCTGCAAATAATGAGAAAAGTCATTACGTTAACTATATTTAGCGGACAACTTGATCACGAATTTTCTGACATGTATATTTACTCTGCAAGCAGAGGGAATCAAAAGCGGTGGCAAAGTCAGTTCAGGCATTTCTTGATAACAGGGGCGGTCTTCACATCAGCCCGACAAGCGCCGTCATCGGCGATATAGCTGCGGCACTTGGCCGCGTGGGTGACGAGGGCGGCCTGACCGAAGGCGTGGCACGACTGATCCTCGATAAACGCACCGCTATCGAGCAGGCCTTTGCCGATCTGGATGCGCTGGGAACCGTCAAATCCGTCGGGGTGGAGGCGCCCGAAGGCGGCACTATCGAAATTCTGGACCTTGAGGAGCGTCGGCGTAACAATGGCTGATCACGCGGGCTGATCACGCGGGCTGATCACGCGGGCTGACCACGCGGGTTCACCACGAACCGGGGCGCTATCGCCACCCTTGCGTCCACGCCCAGCGCAGGAAATCCTGCGGATCGTCCAGCGGCGCGGCTGTAAGAATGGGAAACCAGTAGATAAAGGCTGCCAGAACGCTCAGCCCGATGACCCATGCCAATGTCTGCTGTCCGCGTTGCCACAGGTGCTCCACACCCAGGGCCAGCGCCGCGCTGAGGGCCATCGCAGGCAGAAAATAGTGGAAATAGAACTGTATCGCCTTGGGCGCGACGATCCACAGGGCAAGACTGGCAATGAAAACCACTACAACGCCTATCGCATCCCAGCGCACCGCATCCCGGCGGCTTTGCCAGCCGGTCCACGCGCACCAGCCCAGTGCGGCAAGGCCTGCCAGCATCGTAACCGGATTGCCGATAACCATCACGCCGCGCTGTGCTGCGTCCACAGGTTCGTAAAGATACCAGATCGCACGGCGATTGATGATCCAGTCCCACCAGTGGCTTTGATAGGGATGGGGTTCGGGGATCTGTGTTTGCATGGCCAGCATCTGGCGGTGAATATCCATCATGCCGCCCACTTCGCCAGACGGCACCTGCCAGAACAGGTATGGCCAGAAGGTGGCGGCATAAACCGCCAGCGGCACCAGCCCCAGCCACACGCCCGCTTCCCAC
>JBASBA010000156.1:0-4017 GCA_049650885.1 Alteraurantiacibacter sp.
GCTGGCCGGATTTTTGCGGGCAGCGCTTTCCAGAGTGCCTGAACTGATCGCGCGGTCCGTGTGCCTGAGAGTTTCCGGGGCGGTTGCTCCTTCGGCGGCCTTGGCGGGAAGGGTCCAAAACACTCTCCCGCGCGTCCAGCCGACCAGCACATGATTTTCACATATGCGAATCGACAGGCCATTCCCCTTTGCTGCAAGTGCACCCCACGGTCAATCTTGAAACGGCGAATTTCTTAACAGGCCGTCACTGTCTCATTGCTCGCCCAGCCGCACCTGCGGTTGCCCGAGCCTCTGTCGCAGAAATTCGATCAGGGCCATGACACTGGGTTTGACGGAGTTCTTCTTTTGAACCTGCGCCTTGATCCACATCGGCGATGGGCGAAAATCCGGCAGCACGGTGGTGATGCGTCCGCTGTCGATATCATCCTGCACCAGCAGGGTTGGCAGGATCGCGATACCCAGGCTCTGGCGCACGCTCTCGCGCAGCACGATTGCGTCATTCACCACCATGCGGGGCTTGATATGCGCGGCAAAGTCCCCCTTCTCGCTATAGAAATGCCACGTCTTGCCGTGGAGCAGGGACACCAGACATTCATGCTTGTTCAATTGCTTGGGATGGTCAGGGCTGCCCTTGCGCCGCAAATACTCGCGGCTTGCATATGCTGCGCATGGATATGGCATCAAGGGATAGTCAGTCACGTCGTCGTAGATCGACGGACGTGTGCCGATCGTAACGTCGCACCCTGTCGATAACGGATTGTCCAGCCTGTCGGACAGGCGCAGGTCCAGATCAACGGCGGGATGCAGCGTCAGAAATTCGCAGAACAGAGGCCCCAGGATCAATGCGGCCACCGATCCGGGCGACTCTATCTTCAGCAATCCGCTGACCCGCTTGCTGGTGCTGTCTTCCCGCAAATCGTCATAGTCTGCCACAAGCTCCATACAGCGCGGAAGGAGGCGCGAACCATCTTCGGAAAGCGTCACCTTGCGAGTCGAGCGATGGAAAAGGCTGACCTGCAATTCATGCTCAAGCTGGCTGATGCGTTTAGAGATTACCGACGGGGCAACGGCCATGGTCCGCGCTGTCGCAGCAAAGCTGCCAAGCCTCGAAACGGCCAAAAATGTGCGAACATTCAGTATGTTATCCATTGTTCTCGTTTCGCGAATACTGGCATCTCATTAAACTCTATTCTCTGCATAAGCTGCCGGGCGTAACCTCGCAATCAAGATCAAGCCGCAAAAGCGGCGATCAGTTCCGGGAGAGAACGACATGAAGAAATCCACAATCGCAGGACAGGCATCCACCATTGCCATGACCCTTATGCTTGCCGCGCTGGGGGCCAATCCGGCTATCGCCCAAGTCGCGGACGATCAGGGGCGGACCACTTTGGACGCCAGTGATACCGATGGCGAATTCGGGGATGGTTCGGAGGAATCCATCGTCGTTACAGGATCGCGCATCCGATCCAGTTTCGATCAGCCGACGCCGGTTTCCATGTTGGGGCAGGAGAGGCTGGAGGAGCGCGCACTCACCAATATCGGTGACGCCCTGAATGAACTTCCCGCCTTCCGCCCGACACAGGGCCCAGCGACTTCGGGACTCAATCCGGGTGCAGGCCTCAGCATCGGTGCACGTATCCTCGATCTGCGTGGCCTGGGCGCTGTTCGCACGCTGACGCTGGTGGACGGAAAACGGTTTGTGCCTTCGACCACGCAGGCCACCGTCGACACCAACATGATCCCCTCCATCCTGCTGTCGCGTGCCGAAGTGGTGACCGGGGGTGCCTCTGCCGTTTACGGCTCCGATGCGGTTTCGGGCGTTGCCAACCTGTTGTTCGACAAGCGGCTTACCGGATATCGGATCAACGGTCAGATCGGCAAGGCGTACGCGGGCGACAATTTCACCCACCAGCTTGGCGTGGCCGGCGGCTGGGACTTCGGTTCCAACGTGCACCTGATACTGGGCGGTGAGTGGGAAAAATCCGATGGCATAGATGCCTGCCGGGAGCGCGACTGGTGCGTGAACGGTCTGACGAACGTCGGGCGCAATCCGCTGGCAGCGGGCCAGTCCCCCGATCGCCCGGCAACATCCATCCTGCCAAATGCGGCGGTGTGGAGCACCGATTTCCAGGGCATCACGAACCCGCCGTCCAGCGCCTTTGTCGGCGTCGATCTTCCGGTGCTTCGCCCGATAGACGGGATCACTTTCAGCAATAGCGGCAAGCCGCGCCGCTACCAGTTTGGCACCTATGCGAACAGGATATGGATGATCGGCGGCGAGACCGGCACGCCCTCGGAAGAGAATGTCTATTTCGACTTCCCGATAGTATCTCCGAACGAGCGGATCAGTGCGATGGGCCTGCTGACCTGGGATGCAACACCTGCTCTCACTCTTGAATTGATGGCGAATTTCGGCCGCAGCGAGGGGACGCACCGCAGCACCGCGTACCGCAATATCGGTTTGCAGATTCAGGATGATAATCCCTTCATCCCGCGTTCCGACGATCCGACCCTGGACATACCGACGATCCTTGCGGCCAGCGGCGACAGCAGTTTCACCCTGGGCAAGGGTTTCGACGATGTCGGGCCAGTGCAGATCGCCGTCTCGAACGAGGTTTACCGGGTGGTGGCATCGGCAGAATATGCCATAGACGCCAACTGGACGGCGGATATCTACTACCAGTACGGCCGCAACAATTTCCGCAGCGATCTGACCAACAATACCATCACCGCCAACATCGTGCGCGCCCTTGATGCCGTATCGGTTGGCGGGGAGCCTGTCTGCCGCGTCAACGCCGATATGGATCCCGCCAATGACGATCCGGCCTGCGTCGCCCTCAATCCCTTCGGTTACGCAAACCAGGCCAATTTCGCGGACGCCGTTGCCTATGTCACGGGCGCTGCATTCCAGACCAACGAGACGACGCAGCACGTTGTTGCAGGCAATATCAGCGGCACCCTGTTCGAAGTTCCCGCCGGTCCGGTGGGTGTGGCATTCGGCGCAGAGTTCCGCAGCGACCGCGTGGAAGGCGACACCGATGAAATCTCGCAGAACCTGGGCTTCTTTAACGCCGGCAACGGTTCGCTGATTTCCGGCAAGATCGACGTGATCGAGGGGTATGGCGAAATCGACGTGCCCCTGCTCATGGATGCCCCGTTCTTCCGCGAACTGGGCGTAAGTGCAGCGATCCGGCAAACGCATTACAAGCGGTCGAGCGAGTTTGTCGAAAGCAGCTCTGTCGATGCCACGACCTGGAAGCTGGGCGCGGTCTGGGCTCCGATCGACGCGATCCGTTTCCGCACCTCGCTCTCACGCGATATTCGGGCACCAAACGTGCAGGAACTGTTCGGCCCGGTCACTTCCACCACCGGCATCCTGACTGATGTTGGAAATGGCGGCGTACAGGTGATCGTGCCCATCCGCAGCGGCGCCAACCCCAATCTCGCGCCGGAAAAGGCCGATACCTTCACCGCGGGTGTGGTGATTCAGCCGACGGGCGGGTTCCTCAGCCGGTTCCGCGCTTCCGCCGATTATTACGACATCAGCATCAGCGGCGCGATCAGCACGCTGGGTCAGCAGAACATCGTTCAGCGTTGCGTGGACGGGGACCAGTTGAGCTGCTCGCTCGTCACGCGGGATGCATCGAACAACGTCACCCTGATCGAAGACACGATTCAGAACGTGAACGAGCTGATCGCACGTGGCATCGATTTCCAGGTCGATTACGCACAGCCTCTCAATGCCGACAACCTCCTGTCCGTCTCTCTGCTGGCCAACTATGTCAGCGATCTGGTGACGGTGGATAGCGCCGGTGAAGTCAACCGCGCCGGCCAGACCGGTTTGCGCGGTGGCACACCCGCCGGTATTCCTGACTGGACGGTGGATGCCAACATCCGGCTTGATCTGGGCGAGGCGTTCTCGTTCAATACGCACCTTCGCTGGATCAACTCGGGTTTCTTCTTTCCCAGTTTCGTGGAGCCTGGCGATCCGGCATTCTCGTTTGAAATTCCCAACAG
>JBASBA010000157.1:0-18063 GCA_049650885.1 Alteraurantiacibacter sp.
CCCACCCCCGTTCCGACACCTACACCAACGCCGACGCCGACGCCGACGCCTTCCCCTACTCCCACGCCAACTCCGACACCATCGAGTGCCAGCTTCCCGGTCGCTGCAGTGCCCGCGCAGTTCAATACGGCTGAATTGCGCCGATCAGACGGGCCGGGTCAGCATAATGCTGCCAGCGCATGGGCCGATGGCTTTACGGGTGATGGAGTGACCATCGCGGTTATCGATACCGGCATCGATCCTGACAGTCCGGAATTTGCCGGGCGCATATCGCCTGCCTCCACCGACATCCTCGGCAATCGCGGGATCGAGGGGTCTGACGATCACGGCAATCTTGTATCGCTGGTGGCGGGGGCCGCGCGCGATGGCACGGGGATCTTGGGGATGGCCTGGGAATCCACCATTCTCGCCATCCGCGCAGATGAGCCGGGATCGTGCGGCGGAGACAACCCCGAAGACCCGAGCACGGAGTGCGCCTTCACCGACACAGCGATCGCGCAGTCCATCGCCTACGCCGTCGATAATGATGCAAAGGTCATCAATATCTCGCTGGGCGGGCCGGGCGGCCTGACGCAGAGACTGCAGGATGCCATTACGGATGCTGTGTCGGCCGGTGTCGTGGTTGTCGTTGCAGCGGGCAATGATAGCATGAGCGAACTGACGCCTTTTGCCCAGATGGCGGGCAGCGTCGGCAATGGCGGCGTTATCGTCGTCGGCTCAGTCGATGAAAATTACCAGATTTCAGACTTCAGCAACCGGGCCGGTGAGAACCCGGAATTCTATCTCTCCGCGCGCGGCCAGGTCATCTGCTGTGTCTACGAAAACGGTGAGATCTTTGTCGACGACGAAGGGTTTATCTTTCTGTTTTCTGGCACCAGCTTTGCCGCCCCGCAGGTGGCGGGTGCCGCAGCATTGCTTGCGCAGGCTTTCCCGCAACTGACTGGCACGCAAATAGCACAAATCCTGTTCGACAGCGCGTATGACGCCGGTGACAGCGGCGCTGATGCGGTGTTCGGCCGGGGAATACTTAATGTCGCTGCTGCTTTCCGGCCTGCGGGCACAACGCAACTGGCCGGGCAATCAATCGCAATGGCATTGGGTGATACGGCTGCAACAGGTTCGCCCGCGATGGGCGATGCCTTTACCACCGCATCACTTCCCACGCTGGTGACGGACAAGTATCAGCGCGCCTATTCCACCGATCTTGCCGCCGGACTGCGCGGTGCCGACGTGCCGCAAAGGTTGCACAGTGCAGTGGGGCAGGGTGCTCGGCACGTTTCTGCACGGGCGGGCACGGCCAGTGTGGCATTCTCCATCGACGCGAGCGGTCGGCAACCGCCACGTGCGAAGGCATTGCTGCTTCAGGCAGAAGATGCCGAACAGGCGCGCGTAATGGCAGCGCGGGTTGCAGTGCAAATATCACCCAGGATGCAGCTTGGTCTGACTTACCGTCAATCGGCGGATGGCCTGGTGGCCGTACTGCAGGGTCGCGAACGTCCGGCTTTCATGATTGCTGGCAGTGGCATCGGCGATGCGGGGATGCTGACGCGATCCGAAAGCGCAATTGCCCTGCGCCGCCAGCTTGGCTCTTGGGGCCTTACCGCCAGTATGGAGAGCGGCTCCACCATCACCGCCGCCAATCTGCGCCGCGCTGCCGAATTGCGCAGACGGCGTGCAAAGGATGATCGTTCCACTTTTGGCCTGGCACTGGATCGTCGCTTCGGCATGCTTGATGCGGCCTTCGGCCTTTCGGTGACGGCGGAGGAGCAGACCGTCCTCGGCGCTCGATTCCATGAGGGTTTCGGGCTTGCGGGAAGTGATACGCTGTTCCTGGATGCCGATCTTGGCTGGCGGTTCGACGACCTGTGGCGGATCGGCGCTGGATACAGACAGGGCTTCACGCGCCTTCGCGGCGCGCCGTTGCTGGCGCATGGTTCTGGCCTGGCGAGTAACGCATGGTCTGTGGATGTGCAGCGCAGCGGCATCTTGTGGCGGGATGACCGTATGGCCTTTCGCATTTCGCAGCCTCTGCGGGTTGCATCGGGGCAGTTGAACCTTAGTCTGCCGGTTGATTTCGATTACCTGACTCTCACCCCGACATACGCGTTGCGGACGCTGTCACTTTCCCCCGAAGGGCGGGAGTTGACGGGAGAGCTGGCATGGACCGGCAATCTGTGGGGCGGCAGTGCGGCGGCGAGCCTGTATGTCCGGCGTGAACCCGGCCACTATGCCGATGCGCCGCACGATGTTGGCACGGCGATGCGGTGGTCACGCAAATTCTGAAAAGTGCTGGTCGTCAGCTTTTCAGATCTCGCGTGAAATCGATCAGGCCGGTCTGGCGAAAGCGCTTCAGCCGCTCTGCATGCAGAATGGTGCGCACCTTGTTGAAGCAGTCTTCCAGGTCGTGATTGATCACCACGTAATCATAGGCGTCCCAATGGCTGATCTCGTCACCCGCACGTGCCATGCGCCCGGCGATAACCTCGTCATCATCGGTGGCGCGGCTGCGCAGTCTGTGCTCCAGCTCCTCCATATTGGGCGGTAGCAGGAATACGGAGACCACATCGTCTCGCGCGCGCTGCGAAAGCTGCTGCGCGCCCTGCCAGTCGACATCGAACAGGAAATCCGTGCCATCCTTCAGGCCACCCTCGATATGGGCGCGCGGCGTGCCGTAGCAATTGCCGAACACCTCTGCCCATTCCAGAAACGCCTCCTCCTTCACCATCGCATCGAACTGGTCACGGCCGGTGAATTGGTAATCGCGGCCCTCAACCTCTCCAGCGCGCATGGCGCGGGTGGTGACAGATACCGACATCGACAGATTGTCTTCCACCGCCAGCATCTTGCGCGCAATAGTAGTTTTTCCTGCACCCGAGGGGGACGAGAGAATGAACATCAGGCCACGCCTGGGCAAGGATGAAGACTGATTGGTCGAACGTGTCATGCACGCTGCGTTGGCCTCTAAGTGGGTTGGAAATCAAGCCCCCCGGCGATTAGATGCCATCTGTGTCAGATCATCGCGTCAGGGTCAGACTGTTTGCGAAGCATCTTCTCGCCATCCTTGCGCGACTGACGGCGCGATTTACCCAGATCGAACAGCACCTTTGCAGCGATAGAGCCGCTAACCAGCAGGGCGCCGGGCACGGATTTCGTCGCGTATTTGGTTACGCCATAGGCGGCTAGCGAATGGAGCATGGAACGGTTTTCCACCGCTTCCTTGGCAAACTGGCTGCCATATCTCTTGCCCAGCATCCCTTTTTCGATTGTCTGACGCGTCAACCGACCGATGCTGCGGATCAGAATATCGCTCATGATCAGATTGGTGGCAGGGTTGCTGCTGGGGCCGGGAACGTCATCGCCATCGCCGATATTGGCGAGCCCATCGGATGCCATATCGGTTACATGGCTGGGCTTGGATCCCTTGCCACGGCGCTCTCTTACCCGGCGGCGGATTTCCTCGCGGCTGAATTCCATGATGTCTCGCTCCCTTTACGCGTGTGGCAAACGCGGCCGAAGGCGAGCGCTGCTATTTCTTTTTGCCGAAATCGACAGTGACGACATTGGAGCCGTCTTCACTCTTTGCAACGTCCTCGATCGAACGGCGTTCCTCACCATCGGGAGCATCGTTTTGCGCGCCGTCATGTTCGGCAGGCTCGTCATCATCCACCGTTGCCTGGAATTGCAGGCCGAAATCGACCGCCGGATCGACGAAGGCGGTAATGGCGGAAAACGGGATGTTCAGCTTTGACGGGATCTGGTTGAAGCTCAGTCCGACGCTGAAACCGTCCTCGGTAACATCGAGATCCCAGAACTTGTTTTGCAGGACGATCGTCATTTCATCGGGAAAACGCTCTGTCAGCACCTTTGGAATATCGACGCCTGGGGCACCTGTCTTGAAGGTGATGTAGAAGTGGTGATTTCCGGGCAAAGAGCCGCCTTCGTCCTGCACCGTGCCGAGCACACGCCCTACTACGGCGCGAAGCGCCTCCTGTACGATCTCGTCATACGGGATCATGCTGTCGGGTGTATCATCGGTCATGTGGCGCTAGGTGAAGGCACACCATTGCAAAATCAAGCCGGAATCGCGACGCCACCACCGCCAATGCGCTTGCGTGGCCCCGTCATCGCCTTATAGGCTCGCACCCATGCGTACAGGGCGAACAGAGCGAAAAACCAAGGAAACCGATATCTTCGTCGAGGTGAATCTCGATGGATCGGGCCAATATGACATATCCACCGGAATCGGTTTTCTCGATCACATGGTGGAGCAGTTCAGCCGCCATTCGCTGATCGATGTCACGATGAAAGTGGATGGCGACCTGCATATCGACCAGCATCATACGACGGAAGATTCTGCCATTGCGCTTGGCCAGGCGCTGTCCGATGCGCTGGCCGACAAAGCGGGTATCGGTCGCTATGGCGAGGCGCATTCCCCCATGGACGAGACGATGGCGCGCGTCGTGGTGGATATTTCCGGCCGTCCATACCTGGTCTGGAAAGCCCGTTTCACGCAGGAAAAGCTGGGCGAATGGGACACGGAACTGATTGAACATTGGTTCCATTCCGTTTCGCAATCCGCCGGTCTGACGCTGCACTGCCAGGTTTTGTACGGCAGTAACAATCATCACATCTGCGAGGCTCTGTACAAGGGTTTTGCGCGCGCCATGCGCCAGGCGGTGGAACTGGATATGCGCAAGGGTGATGCAGTGCCGAGCACGAAGGGGCAATTGGGTGGCTGAAGCGATCGCCCTGATCGACTATGGCGCGGGAAATCTCCACTCGGTTTACAATGCGCTGAAAGCCGCCGGAGCCGAGCATGTGGCCGTTACCGCCGACCCTGAACTGGTGCGCGGTGCCAGGCGGATCGTTCTTCCCGGCGTTGGCGCTTTTGGTGCCTGTCGCAACGAATTATGGTCCATCCCCGGAATGATCGATGCATTGCACGAAAGCGTAATCGAAAGCCGCGTGCCATTCCTCGGCATCTGCGTGGGGATGCAACTGCTGGCAGACCGCGGGCTGGAGTACGGAACGCACGAGGGTCTTGGCTGGATACCGGGAGAGGTGAAGCTGATGGAGCGCATCGATCCCGATATTCGCGTGCCGCACATGGGCTGGAACGATGTGGCGCTCACCGCCCATCATGATGACCACGATCTGATAGAGGAAGGCGAAGCCTATTTCCTTCATTCCTACCATTTCGCTGCTGAGGATGGCGCGGACGTTGCTGCAATGACCGATCACGGCGGCGGCATCGTGGCCGCCGTGGCGCGTGACAATATCGTTGGCGTGCAATTCCACCCGGAAAAAAGCCAGTCTTATGGTATCGACCTGCTACGCCGTTTTCTGGAGTGGAAACCATGATCGTATTTCCCGCAATCGACCTGAAGGGCGGCGAAGTCGTGCGCCTTGCCGAGGGCGATATGGACCGCGCCACCGTTTATGGTGACAATCCCGCAGCCCAGGCCATGTTGTTTGCCGATGCGGGCGCAGAGCATTTGCACGTCGTCGACCTGGACGGCAGTTTCGCCGGCAAGACCGAGAACCGCGAGGCGGTGGAGGCCATTGTCGAGGCGTTTCCCGGCTATGTGCAACTGGGCGGCGGCATCCGCGATGCCAAGGCCGTAGAGGGCTGGTTCAACCTTGGCGTGGCGCGCATTGTGATGGGCTCTGCCGCGCTGAAGGATCCCGATTTCGTGAAGGAAATGGCGAAGGAGTGGGAAGGCGGCATCGTCGTGGCCGTGGACGCGCGTGATGGCATGGTGGCGACAGAGGGCTGGGCCGAAGTGTCCAACGTGCGTGTGGAAGAACTTGCCCGAAGGTTCGAGGATGCGGGCGTTGCCAGTCTGCTATTCACCGATATTGGGCGCGATGGACTGCTGAAAGGCTGCAACGTAGACGCGACGGTGGAACTGGCGCGCAGCGTGGACATTCCCGTGATCGCCAGCGGCGGGGTGAAGGGGCTGGACGACATTCACATGCTGGCATTGCAGGCCGATCAGGGCATCGAGGGTGTCATCACCGGCCGCGCACTGTATGAAGGGCGGCTGGACCTGGCGACTGCGATTGCGATGGCGAACCGGTGACCGTCCGTATCCGCGTCATTCCCTGCCTGGACGTGGCCGAGGGCCGCGTGGTAAAAGGCGTCAATTTCGTCGACCTGAAGGACGCCGGCGATCCGGTGGAGCAGGCGCAGGCCTATGATGCGGCTGGCGCGGACGAGCTGTGCTTCCTCGACATTTCCGCCAGCCACGAAGGGCGCGGCACGCTGCTCGATATCGTAAGGCGCACGGCGGAGGTTTGCTTTATGCCGCTGACCGTGGGCGGCGGGGTTTCCAGCGTTGAAGATGCTCGCGCGCTGTTGCTGGCAGGTGCGGACAAGGTGGCGGTGAACTCCGCCGCCGTGAAGCGCCCGGAAATCATGGCCGACATTGCCGATCGCATGGGCAGCCAGTGCGCGGTTGCCAGTGTCGATGCGCGCAAGGTGGAACCCGGTCGTTGGGAAATCTTCACCCACGGCGGACGGCGCGAAACCGGCATTGATGCCGTGGAACACGCAGTGAAGCTGGCGGAACTTGGCGCAGGCGAACTGCTCGTCACCAGCATGGATGGTGACGGCACGCAGGCTGGCTACGACCTTGAACTTACCCGCGCCATTGCCGATGCCGTTTCTGTGCCTGTGGTGGCGAGTGGCGGCGTCGGCAATCTTCAGCACCTTGTCGATGGCGTGACGAAGGGCCATGCCAGTGCCGTTCTGGCCGCGAGTATCTTCCATTTCGGAACATATACGATCGGCCAGGCACACGCCGCCTTGCGCGATGCAGGCTTACCTGCCCGCAGCTAGAAGTCCGGATTTGGGACGCACGCAAAGATGATGTTGCGATGAAGGACCTGAAGGCGTCTGCGCATCCAATGATCTTTCGACTCGCACCTGCCGTAGCCCTGCTCGTCACCGCCACACAGGCCGCAGCAAAGGATGTTGCACAGGTTTCTGAAGCCAGCAGTTTTACCCTGCTTGCCTTAGGCGTGGCAGGGGTGGTGATTGGTCGACATCTTTCCAGGGGACGCAAGAACGAAGACTGACGTTGGTCGGGGCGAGACCGTCCAATACGCTTGACCGGAACCCATCGCTTCGCGCATTGCCAGCGCTGATGGATACACTCACCCGCCTTGAAGCCACTATTGCCCAGCGCCGCAAGGCATCGCCGGGCAGCAGCTATGTGGCCAGCCTGAATGCCAAGGGCCTGCCCAAGATCTGCGAGAAGGTGGGAGAGGAGGCGACCGAAGCCGTTATCGCCGCGCTGACTGGCAGCGATACAGACCTGACAGGCGAGGCGGCCGACCTGTTGTTTCACCTGATGGTGTTGCTGGCGGCGAAGGACATTCCGCTGTCGCAAGTGCTGGCGGAACTGGACCGGCGTGAGGGCACATCCGGTCTGGATGAAAAAGCTGCAAGGACACCCGAGTAATGGCGATTGACCCCACAAAGCCGTATGACGCTGACAATATCTTTGCCAAAATCCTGCGCGGCGAAATCCCGTGCAACAAGGTGTACGAGGATGAATGGTCGCTGGCGTTCCACGACATAAATCCGCAGGCTGCCGTCCATATATTGGTAATCCCCAAAGGCGATTACGTCAGCTGGGACGATTTTTCCGCAAAGGCATCGGCAGAAGAAATCGCCGGTTTCGTGCGCGCCGTCGGGCATGTCGCGAGGGAACAGGGATTGTCGGTGCGCGGCTATCGCCTGCTTGGCAATGTAGGGCGCAATGGCGGACAGGAAGTGGCGCATTTGCATATCCACCTGTTCGGCGGCGGTCCGCTGGGGCCGATGCTGGCGAAGTAGATCGCCGGGCATGTTTCACATCGGCAGGTCGCACAGGCGAAGCGGTTCGCCGCCAATCGCTAAAATTCAGGCAGCAGACAGGCTGTAAGCTGCCGTTCACATATGGAGAGCCAATTGCAGCCACCCTCTGGCCAAATCGAAGGGTCCCGGCACCATTATCCGGTGCGCGTATTTTTCGAGGATACTGATCTGTCCGGCATCGCCTATCATGCCAATTACCTGAAATGGTGCGAACGCGCCCGCAGCGATCTGCTGCGCGTGCTGGGAATCGATCAGCGTGCCGCCTTCGAGGCGGGCGAGGGCGTTTATGCCGTTTCCGAAGCGCAGATAAAATGGCGTCGCCCGGCCAAGCTGGACGATGAATTGATCGTCACCACTCGCGCTGTGGAACTGCGCGCTGCCAGTGCGCGTATGGAACAGCGTGTGCTGCGCGGCGAGGAATTGCTCGCTGAAGTGGACATCGTTGCAGCATTCGTTACTCCCGAAGGCCGACCGCGCCGCCAGCCTGAAGACTGGCGCCGTGCATTCGAAGCATTTGCCACGAAAGACCCTGAATGACCGTGCTGGACCTGCTTGCCGTTTCCGCCCCTACCAGGCTCGACCCGATCGAGCTGTTTTTCGATGCCGATATCGTGGTGCAATTGGTGATTGTCGGCCTGATCCTGGCTTCGGTCTGGACCTGGGCGATCATCATCGGTTTCTCCATGCGCATGGGTAAGACCCGGCGTGCCAGCACTGCGTTCGAGGAAGATTTCTGGAGCAATGAGGATACAGACGGTGTTCTGGATTCGCGCCGCGCCAAGGATAATCCTTCTGCCCGCATCGCCGCTGCCGGGATTGCGGAATTTCGCCGCAGCCACAAGGCCGGTCTGAAAGATCCCGTGGCGGCTCGCGGTCGTGTGTCACAGGCGCTGGAAGGGCAGGTAGCCCATGAGTCCGATACGCTGGCCAACCGGCTCAACTTCCTGGCCACCACCGGCTCTGTCGCGCCCTTCGTGGGCCTGTTCGGTACCGTGTGGGGCATCATGAACAGCTTTTTCCAGATCGGCATGCAGCAAAACAGCTCGCTGGCCGTGGTGGCGCCCGGGATTGCGGAGGCATTGTTTGCCACCGCCATCGGCCTGTTTGCCGCCATTCCCGCCGTTATCGCCTATAACCGCCTGTCCAATTCCGTGAACGGGTTCGAAGCGCGATTGCACCGCTTTGGCGATCGTGTTCACGCCGCAATCAGCCGCGAGATGGAGGCCTAGGCCATGGCTATGGGCGTCATGTCCTCCAGCCGCCGAGGCCGTTCCGGTCGCCGCGCGCCAATGGCTGAAATCAACGTCACGCCGTTTGTGGATGTGATGCTGGTGCTGCTCATCATCTTTATGGTGACGGCGCCATTGCTGGCTAGCGGAGTGCCGGTGGAACTGCCGGAAAGTCGTGCCAATCCGCTGGATCAGGATCCGGAACAGGTCACCATCGCGTTGGACCGCGAAGGGTTCATCTATGTCGATGACACCGTGGTGGAGGATGGCGCACTGCAAGACGCGCTTGAGGCAATTTCCGGGGTGGAGGGTTCTCAAAAACCGTTGATCAATCTGCGCGCCGATACTGCGCTGGATTATGGGCGGGTGATGGCCGTGATGGGGGAGCTGAACCGTGCCGGTTTCAATTCCATCTCGCTGGTCACCACCGGTTCAGCCGAAGCGCCATAGCTCTCTGCCCCCATGGCCATGTTTGCCGATCTTTCCCGCGAAGAGCGTCTTGGGCTTGCCGCCGCCGCGGTTGCGCATGTCGCGCTGGCCGCGGCGCTGGCTTATCATGCCACACGCGAAGCGCCCGATTTCACGCCGACGGAACGGATCGACGTGAACCTTGCCAGCGAAGTCAGCCTGCAATCCACCGCGCCCGATCCCAGCGCGCAGCCCGCCGCATCGCTGGCCCCGGAAGTTGCAGACGTTCCGCAGGCTGCGCAGGAACCGCTTGAGGTGCCCGCCACGGTGCCGGTGGAACGTCCCGTTACGGCGCCCCCGCCACCACCACGCCCGGCAACGCGCAGCACGCCTGCACCACGCCCCTCGCCGCAGCCATCGCGCCGGGCAGAACCCACGCCAGCGCCGCGCCCCACCGCCACGGCTACCCAGCCCGCGCGGGGCAGCCGCCTGAACGATGATTTTCTGGCTGGCACCAGCGATTCGACCGGGGATCGCGGTTCGCCTGCAGAAACGGTAGGTCCGGCACAGCAGGCGTCGATTGCGCAGGCAATTATCCGTCAGCTTCGCCCCCACTGGTCGCCGCCGTCAGGTATCGATATCGAGAAACTGGTGACAGTGGTCCGCTTTCGTTTGAACCGCGATGGTTCGCTTTCCGGCGCGCCCGAGGTGTTGCGCACGAATGGCGTGACGGACGGCAACCGTACGCAGGTGAGCCGTCATCAGGAACAGGCTATTCGTGCCGTCCGACTTGCCGCCCCGTTCAATTTGCCCGAACAGTATTACTCAGGATGGCGTACCATCACGTCCAACTTCGACAATAGGCTTGCCCAATGATCCGATCCCGTCTTCTTGCTTCGCTTGCCACTGCTACAATCGCGCTGATGGCTTTTCCCGCCTCCGCGCAGGATAGTGATCTGGCCAATGATCTCGACCCGGCAGCAATCGGTGCCAACGATGTGGAGCAGGTGGCGGTAGAGGACAGCGGCGAGGGCATCTCCGTCACCGTTACGGCCGATGCCTGGCAGGATCTTGGCATTGCCATAGCCAGTTTTGCCACCAATCGCGATGAACCCACTCCTGCTAACGCACAGGGCACTGCGGCGCTTGGCCATGAACTGGCGCGCGTGGTGTTCAGCGATCTGCGCTTCAACGGGCTGTTCCGCCCGGTTGGCCCCGATGCCCTGCCGCGCCCAAGCTATGGCGAGATCACCGATCCAGCCTGGGGCACATGGCGCGGCCGCTCGGCAGAGATGCTGGTGCACGGCTATGTGCGCAACAATGCAGACGGCAGGCTGACGGTCGGCTGCTATCTCTACGATGTCGCATTGCAAAGCGAACTGGTGAGAGAAGGCTGGGTGGTGAACCCGTCCGAATGGCGCCGCGCGGCGCACAAATGCGCCGATCTGGTCTACTCGCGCCTATCGGGTGAAGATCCCTTCTTCGACAGCCGCATCGCCTATATCGCGGAAACCGGCCCGAAGGATAACCGGATCAAGCGGCTTGCGATCATGGATAGTGACGGGGCGAACCACCGCTTCATCACCAATGGCCAATCCACTGCGCTGACCCCGCGTTACTCTCCCGATTATTCCAAGATTGCCTACCTCTCCTACGTCGACGGCAATCCGCGCATCTATGTCTACGACATTGGCACGGGCCGCCAGACGCTGGTGACGCAAAGCAGCAACGCGACCTTTGCCCCGAGGTGGAGCCCGGATGGTCGCTGGATCCTTTATTCCATGGCCATTGGCGGAAACACGGATATCTATCGCGTATCCTCGGCCGGGGGCGGCACGCCGCAGCGATTGACCACAAGCCCCGCAATCGAGGTTGGCGGTTCCTATTCGCCGGATGGCAGCCAGATCGTGTTCGAAAGCGATCAGTCCGGCGCGCAGCAGTGCTATGTAATGAATTCTGATGGTTCGGGCGAACGCCGTATCAGTTTTGGCGGTGGACGCTGCGCAACGCCTGAATGGAGCCCGCGCGGTGACCAGATCGCTTTCACCCGCATCGCCGGCGATTTCAACATCGCCGTGTTGACGCCGCGGGGCCGCAACATGCGCGTGCTAACCAATGCCTGGCATGACGAGGCGCCGACATGGGCGCCCAACGGCCGTATTATCCAGTTTTTCCGCACCGAACGTGGTTCGGGCGATACGTCGATCTGGCAGGTAGATGTTACCGGCGAGAACGAACGTCGTCTGAACACGCCGGTCGGAGCGTCAGACCCGGCCTGGGGACCGGTTTTGCCGTAAATGCGTTAGTTCCCTACGCAGGCCATAAATAGGGCCGCGAACAAAGCATACCGTTCGTCACATTGGTTCAAGGAGAGCCACACAATGAATCGTCTCATTATCGCAATTACACTTTCCAGCGCACTGGCACTGGGTGCCTGCAAGAAGGAGCCGCCTGAGACCACGCCGCTCCCGCCGCAGAACACCACGCCTACGCCAGCTCCCACGGCGTCGCAGATGCCGATGACAAACCAGCCGGGTTCGCAATCGCACTTCGCCACCGCCATGTCCGGCGCGGATACGATATTCTTCGACACTGATCGTTACAATATCGATACAGAGGACCAGGCTGCCCTGCGCCGCCAGGCGGAGTATCTTCTGCAATACACCAACGCCCGCGCCACCGTAGAAGGCCATGCCGACGAACGCGGCACGCGCGATTACAACCTTGCTTTGGGTGAGCGTCGCGCAAACTCGGCGAAGAACTATCTCGTCAGTCTGGGTGTGCCGGAATCACGCCTGCGCACGCTCAGCTATGGTGAGGAACGTCCGCTTGCCACCGGATCGAACGATTCTGCATGGGCGCGCAACCGCCGCGCCGTGACGGTGATGATCGCAAACTGATCTAGCGGATCAGACCAGAAAGCACCGGCAAAAACCGGTCAACTACGGGTACGGCGATCTGGGTCGCCGTGCCCGAATGCGTTGCGCGGCCTGTATAGTCGGCAGCAGGCGCCGCAAACAGCGTGAAAGCTGCCATGGCAAAGACGGAGAACGCGGCGGCGATAGAGAGCGGTTTGCTCATGATGGACCTGCTTTGATTTCTATTCCCACCGCACATAAGCGATCAACGCCATGTTGCAATGCAGCAAATTGCATAAATTTGTATCAATCGCCCCAATATGGCCGCGCTCGCCATGTTTTTATGCAGTCGGTTCACGCGAGGGGTTTTGCGCCCTATATGCAGCGGATGCATTCTCATAAGATGACGAACTGATGGCCGGTCCCGGTCGATCGAACAACTGGGGTTTCCCCCGCTGGCGTGGCTATGAAGAAAGCCGCGAAGCCGTGGAAGTGCGCATTTGCGACCGCCACGGCTGTAACCAGGCGGGCAATTGTCCCGCCCCCAAAAGCCCCAACAGCCCGGATCGCTGGTATTTCTGCGAGAAACACGCGGCGGAATACAACAAGGGCTGGGACTATTTTCAGGGTCTGGACAAGGAAGAGGCAGCGAAGCGCGCCCAGACCGAGCAGGCCGAGAGCGCCGGCTATGCCGAATCCCAGCATTACGGCTGGGGCGGCAGCGGAGACGGATCGCGCAGCGCCGATGAAATGCGCGCACTTGAAGTTCTGGAGCTGGAGGCGGACGCCGATTTTCAGGAGATCAAGCGGGAGTGGCGCGCCCGCGCAAAGAAGGTCCACCCCGACGTGAAGCCCGGCGATGCCGAGGCCGCGGACGAGTTCCAGAAGCTGCAACTTGCCTATGAAGTGTTGAAGGCAGCCGAAGAACGGCGGGAGTGGAACGGGTGAACCCTGCGCCTTCGCCCAATCGCGGTGGTGCTTTCGAAAAATGGACGATCAGAATACTGATACCCGCACTGCTGCTGGCGCTGTTTATCGCCGCGCTGGGCTTTGCCGGTGTGCGCGGCCCCGACTGGCGCGCATGGTTCGACGGGTCGGAACGCGGCACATGGCGCGCGGTGGAGATCGATGGACTTGATGTGAGGCAAGAGCGGATGAGCATCGTTGTTGCCGACGGGGAAATCCGCGGTGGGCGTGACGGTTGCAACTACTGGGGCTACGCCGGTGAACCTGATCCCGTGACGGGCGAACGCATGATGGAAAGCACGCTCGCCGCTTGTATTGGGACGCCTGCCATCAAGGCCTACAATACCATCGGACATTACCGGGCGAAAATCGAACTGCTTTCCGAAAACAGGCTGCTGGTCACCTATGGCGAAACGCGCGGCGAGTTCATCCGCTGGACCAATGATCTGGCGGAGGCCGAACGGGCCGCGGACGAAATTGCGGTGCAAGCGGCTATAAAGGCGCAGCCGCCACAGCCGCCACAGCCGCCACAGCTTGCACCCACGGTTCGCCCACCACCCATGCCGCCAACGCGATTGCCGCCACCCGCGCCTGTCCCGCCGCCGCCCGCAACGGGTGAAGCAGCAGCACAGGACGCTGGGCAGACGCTCTAGACTTCGTCCAGAGCCTGTTCGAAATCGGCGATCAGGTCGTCTGCATCCTCGATACCGATGGAAATGCGCACGAGGTTGTCCGAGATGCCAAGTTCCGTACGGCGGCCTTCGGCAACCGACAGGTGCGTCATGCTGGCAGGATGGCTGGCCAGCGTTTCCGTGCCGCCCAGGCTGACGGCCAGCTTCGCCACTTTCAAAGCATCGAGAAAGCGGAAGCATTCCGCCTCTCCGCCCTTGATGAAGACGGAGAAAGTGGAGCCAGCGCCCAAACAATGGCGATTGTAGATATCCTGCTGCCGTTCGTCTTCGATCATGCCGAGATAGCCAAGGCCCTCCACCTTGGGATGCTTCTTCAGCATCGCGCAAACCTTGGCTGCATTCTCGCCTGCACGCTGCATCCGCAGTTCCACGGTTTCGAGTGATCGCAGCAGCATCCATGCGGTGTTGGGATCGGCAATGCCGCCCATCGTGTTGCGCAATGCGCGGATAGCGTCGATCCATTTCTTCCGGCCCGATACGCTACCCGCCACAAGATCTGAATGTCCGCCCACATATTTGGTGAGCGAGTAGATTACGAGGTCAGCCCCTTGATCCAGCGGGCGTTGCCACAATGGCCCCAGGAAAGTGTTGTCGATGGCGATGGGGCACCGCTCTGCGTCGAAATGCGCGTCTCGCGCTTCCTTCACAGCCTCAATATCGACCAGTGCATTGGTAGGGTTGCCGGGGCTTTCCAGGTAAATCAGCGGCACTTCGCCGCCCTGTTCCTCTGCCTTGGCTTTCGCTTCGCGCATTACCTCGTCCAGCTTCTCTCGGCTGGCACCTGCGGGGAAAGCGATATAAGTGACGCCGTATTTCGCCATCACCTTGGCAACGAAGCCTTCGGATGCGGCATACAGCGGGCCGGAATGCACGATCACGTCGCCGGAATTGCAGGCGGCCAGGATCAGGATGGCGATTGCCGTCATCCCGCTGGAGAAGCAGAGTGCATCTTCCGCACCGTCCCAGATGGCCAGACGGTCTTCCAGGATTTCCTGGTTCGGACCGTTGAAACGGGAATAGACAAGACCCTCGGCCCCGCCTTCACGCTTGCCCGTGATGCCTTCGAAATGACGCTTGCCTGCGGAGGCGCTTTCAAAGGCGAAGGTGCTGGTGAGGAAGATGGGCGGTTTCAGCGAACCTTCGGAAAGCGAAGGATCGAAGCCGTGGCCCATCATCAGCGTAGATGGTTTCAGTTCACGCCCGCCGATGGTGGTCACCTCGGGCTTGGGTTTACGACGGGGGGTGGGGGTGTCGACGGCGCCCATCGGGTCTGTCGCGTTATCATGTGTATGGTCGGCCATGGGTAGGCTCCTTCCTCTGGTCTCACCCCTAGGAAGGCAGGGGATAGGCAAGAGTTCCGGGCCGCCCGCTCCTAACCTCCGCAGGATCGCATCTGCCCGTTATCCGGTTTCACCTGTAATTATCTCCAGAAGCATGAATGCGCAAGGGCGTGCAAGCATCGCGCGGTCGATGCCGGGATGGATGCGTTCGACCGTATGGGTAGGCAATTGCCCTCACGTCCTCTAGCTTGACGATCCAAGGGGGTTCGGTTGGCGAACGGGAAGCGGGATCCAGTAGGGGAGTGCGCATGAGCAAGGGCAAGGGCAAGGGCAAGGTTCTGGGAATTGGCGGTTTCTTCATCCGCTCTCCCGATCCGGCATCGCTGGCGGCATGGTATCGCGATCATCTGGGAATTGCGGCTACCCAAAGCGGCCAGCCTACGCCGGAAGGTGAATGGGTGTGGATGCAGGACGCGGGGCCAACGGTATTTGCCAGCTTTGATGCCGAAACCGATTACTGGCCGCCAGGGAAGCAGGTCATGCTGAACCTGCGCGTCGAAGGGCTGGAGGCGCTGCTTTCTCGGCTAGAGGAGTCCGGTATCACAGCCAGCCACAGGGAGGAGATGGACGGCGTGGGCAGCTTTGCCCGCATTCGCGATCCCGATGGCAATCCGCTAGAGCTGTGGGAGCCAGCTTGAGGCTGTCGGCGCGCAGATCAGGGCAACGCCGGCAATTATCAGGGTGACAGAAAATTCTGTGATGCGCACAACAAAAAACCCGGGACGCCATATTGGCGAGCCCGGGCTTTTTGAGACTTGGCCATTGCTGGCACAAAGTTATTTCGGTGACAGCACCATCAGCATCTGCCGACCTTCAAGCCTTGGATAGGCCTCGATCTTGGCGGTTTCCGCCATATCGTCCTGCACACGCTTCAGCAGGTCCATGCCCAGATGCTGGTGCGCCATTTCGCGGCCACGGAACCGCAGTGTGACTTTCACCTTGTCACCATTGTCGATGAACTTGTTCACGTTGCGCATCTTCACGTCATAATCATGCGTGTCGATGTTCGGGCGCATCTTCACTTCTTTGATATCCTGCGTCTTTTGTGTTTTGCGCGCCGCGTTAGCCTTTTTCTGGGCCTCATAGCGGTATTTGCCGACATCAAGGAACTTGCACACGGGCGGGTTCGCATTTGGCGAAACCTCGACAAGGTTCAGGCCGGCTTCCGCAGCCTGCTCAATCGCTTCGTTCGTGTACATCACGCCAAGGTTCTCGCCTTCGCCATCGATGACGCGGACCTTGTCGGACTGAATGAAATTATCGTATTTCGGGCCGGATTTAACCGGCGGTGCCATACTGCGGCGGGGTGGACGGGCTATGGAATCACTCCTGTAATGGTTGTCGTTTCGAGCTCTATGTAGTGATTTGACGAAAGGAACGCTAGTGGGCAGAAATCATGCCCGCCACAAAGGGAACCGCGCCAATCGTTTGCCTGCCGGCACAAAGGCATCGATGGCGCTGGCTGGCTGCATCGCCTTGAGGATGGCCGGATCGCCCGCATCCATGCCGCCGGTCAGCGCGCCGAAAGCGGGCAGGATCATTCGGCCACAAGTCGCCCCCGCAGCATCCGGGGAATTGTGGCTTACCACTGCACAAGGGCGGCGGATGTGCCGGTGATGGATTTTCACCTGCACGCGCGGGTGGAAATGGCCGGAAACTTCTGGGCGGGTCTCGCCCTTTTTCGCCATGTGGCGCAGCACCATGCCTGCCACTTCCAGTTCCACGGCGATTGTGCCGCCAGACTTTGCCTCCATCGAGGGATCGTGATTGCCGGTGATCCATACCCAGTCGGTGGCGCGGGTGAGGGCGGCCAGCATTCCGGTCTCGTGCTCGCCCAGCGTCTGCGAACCGTGCGAATCATGAAAGTTGTCGCCCAGCGTATAAACCCGCCGTGCGCCCGTTTCGCGAATTGCGTCGGCCAGCCGTTCCAGCGTCTCACGACTGTCGTAAGGCGGTAGCAACTGGCCGTGACGCGCGAAAAAGCTGGCCTTTTCCAGATGCAAGTCCGCCACCAGCAACGCATTCTCGCGCGGCCAGAACAGTGCGCGCGACTTCGTCAGCACGAACTCATCTCCGCAAAAGGGGAAAGTGAACGAAACGGGAACCATGGGTTCCACTTGCCGCCCGCGACACGCTTTGGCAAGAGCCTTCGCATGAACTGGACCGAACAAACCCAATCCGCCCGCACATGGTTTGAATCCCTGCGAAATCGCATCTGCGCCGAATTCGAGGCTATCGAGCGCGAGGCCGGGTCCGATGCCGCGTTTGATTACACACCGTGGGACCGCGAGACGGAAGATGGGTCAGACGGTGGCGGCGGCGTTCGCGGTGTGATGAAGGGTAGGGTTTTTGAAAAGGTGGGCGTGAATGTCTCCACCGTCACGGGTGAGTTTGCCCCGCAGTTCGCCGACACCATCAACGGCGCAAGCAAGGAACATCCCGGTTTCACCGCCACCGGCATATCCCTTGTGGCGCACATGGCCAATCCGCACGCGCCCGCCGTGCATATGAACACGCGCTTTTTGCACACGCAGGCGGCATGGTTCGGGGGCGGCGCTGATCTGAACCCGCCGATTGAATATGCGGAAGACACCGAGGCCTTCCATGCCCGCCTGCGCGCTGCCTGTGCCGCTCACAACCCCACATATTACGACCGTTACAAGAAGTGGGCAGACGAGTATTTCTTCATTCCCCACCGCAATGTGC
>JBASBA010000158.1:0-4996 GCA_049650885.1 Alteraurantiacibacter sp.
AGGTTGCAGAACATTCGGGCCGGTCCACCGCGTGGGAGCATGTGGCCAGCCTCGGTATTTTCTCAGCGTTCGTCATCCTCAGCTTTTACTGCGTCCTTGGCGGCTGGGTGCTTTATTATATCGGCACATTCGTGGCTGACCTGTTCAGCACCGGCGTTGTTGGCGGTGCATTCTCGGATTCTACCGTTGCCGAGGTCGAGGGATTGTTTCCCGCGATGATTTCGGACGGGTTAACTACGTCCATCCTCAATCTCGTATTCCTTGGTATCACCACGTTCTTTGTGGCGCGCGGTGTATCGGGTGGGATCGAGAAGGTTGCCGTGTACCTCATGCCAGCCTTTTTCGTGCTGTTGGTGAGCATTACCGTTTACGGCATGTTCGGCGGGGGAATGGCGGAGACGATGAGCTACCTGTTCACCTTCGAGCCTTCGAAACTTACCGGCCCGGTCATGCTGGCAGCTGTCGGCCAGGCGTTCTTCTCGCTGTCGCTGGGCGTGGCCGGCATGGTGACATACGGCGCCTATGTCGGGCGCAACGTCAATCTGGGTATGACATCGAGCATTATCGCATCGGCCGATACGATCGTCGCCCTGCTTGCGGGTCTGTGCATTTTTCCCATCGTGTTTGCTGCGGGGCTTTCGCCCAATGGCGGTCTGGGGCTGATGTTCCAGACCCTGCCACATGCCTTCCAGGAAATTCCCGGCGGCTCGCTGATCGGTCTGGCGTTTTTCATCATGGTGGGTTTCGCCGCACTTACCAGTTCTGTCTCGCTGATGGAGGCTCCTACCGCGTGGGTCATTGATCGCTTCCGCTTCACTCGCCCTGTGGCAACGATCCTGGTGACGTTCTTTGCGGGTGTCGTGGGTGTGTTGTGCGCCTTGTCGACAGGGGTGCTGGCGGACTTCCATCCATTGGGCTTTTTGCCAATGTTCGAAGGCATGGGTCTGCTTGATACGCTGGACACTTTGACTGGCAAGATCACCATGCCGATTTGCGCCTTGCTGACATCGATCTTCATCGGATGGATCGCGAACAAGCGTCTGGTCGATGCCGAAAATGGCCTTGGCGGGGCTTTGCACGTGTTCTGGCGCTTCCTTGTGTGCTGGCTCTGCCCCATCGCGCTGACCGCGATCTTGCTGGTCGGGGTGTTTCCCGGTATTATCGACTGACCACTTGCCCGAAGTACAAGAAAAAGGGCCGCCGCTCGATCCGAGCGGCGGCCCTTTTTCTGCTTAGTGACGGTCTTGAGAGTTACAGTACCGTTTCGGTATGTTCCTCTTTCGCGTCATCGCGCACATCGAAGCCGAAGAGCATCTTGGCTGTATCGACAAAACCAAGGTCACTGTTCCAGATTTCCGCTTCGCCCAAATCCATCCTCAGCATCAGCAGGTTGGGATCATCCTTGCCGCCGGGGAACCATGCCTCGACCGGCTTGCTCCACTGTTTTTCAAAACGCTCGCGGCTGGTTTCCTCGCTCAGCACACCGCCGAAGCGGGCAAACATGTCATGGCCCGTGCTGGCGAAGGTGGCAGTGGCGGGGCCGCCCTTGGCGAAAACGTGATCCTTCGTGGTGAAGAACCAGATGGTGCCGTTGGCGTCCTTGTCCAGTTGCGCTGTCATGGGGACGGCAGTCTTGGGATCTGCGTCCAGCTCCAGAAAAATGAACGGGCTGTCGGCCAGCGATTTCCAGAATTTCTTTTTCAGGTCTTCGGTCGAGGTCATGTGTTTCTCCTTTGATCGGTCAACGGAAAAGGTGGGGCAGAAGTTCCGAACTTGCCCGAAGGTCCATACTGGAACATAATGGGAACACAGGAGTCGATTCGTCATGGATACCACCGCACTGCCCGAAGGATCGCAGTTCGCGGCGGAACTGGCTGCTCGTGCTGCCCGCAACCCGCGTTGGCAGCCGGATATGCCACTGCCGCTGCACAGCGAGATATTTTCACCCTCCGCCCAAGCTGTCGGGGCAGGGGCCGCGCTGGCATTTGCGCAGGACGCGCTTCGAGGTATTGCCGGGGATGCTGCCTCGCTGGAGGAGCGCAGCATATTATGGGTGCAGGATACCCGCGCCATCAAGCTGGGCGGTCGCCCCTATCGCGCCGGCCTGCCCGAAGGTTTGCGCCATCGCCTGATCCATGTCGCCGCCAAGACGCCGGAAGATGCGCTGTTTGCCATGGAGGAGGGGCTTCGCTGCCGTGATCTGGCTGCGGTGGTGGGCGAAGTGGCGGGCAATCCGCGCGCACTGGATTTCACCGCCTCGCGCCGCCTTACGCTGACGGCGGAAAAGCATGGCGTGCCGCTGCTGCTGGTGCGTCTGGATGCAGGGGCTGATCTCAGCTCTGCCCGTATGCGCTGGCGGCTGACCAGTGCGCCATCATCCCCGCCGCGCTGGAACATCGCTGCACCCGGTCGCGCCTCATGGCATGCAGAGCTGTTCCGCGCCCGTGCCCACCCACCCGGAGAATGGATTTTGCGCGATGAGCCAGAACGCCTCGCCGCAGAACGAGTGCAAAAGGCCCCCGCGCCGGATCATGGCGATCTGGTGCGCGGATCTGGCACTCGATCGCTGGCGGCACTCTGAAAATTGCCAACGGGGGGAGGGCGCAGATGCAGCCCCGTTGGCACTGATTACCGAAACTGCCCACGGCCCGCGCATCGATGCCGCGAACTACGCCGCGCGTGGGCACGGTGCGGCGCGCGGCATGATGCTGGCCGATGCCCGCACGCTGTGCCCCGCGATGGAGGTGCGGCCCAGCGATCCTGCGGGCGATCTTGCCTTTCTTGAACGCCTTGCCATCTGGGCGCAGCGCTGGGGCCCGTGGAGTGCGATAGACCCGCCCGATGGCCTGCTGGTGGATGTTACCGCCGTTGCCCATCTGTTTGGCGGAGAGCGGCGTATGCTGGCCGATGTGCAAGCGCGCTGCACCGCGCGCGGCCTGCATATCCGCACCGCCATCGGCCCCACGGCGGGTGCGGCATGGGCGCTGGCGCATTATGCCGGGCAGGCCGCCATTCTCGATCCTGATGATGATGCCAGCGCACGTCTTGCCGATCTTCCCGTCGCGGCCCTGCGGCTGGATAATGACGTCCTGCTTGTGCTGAAACGTCTCGGCCTGAAACGGCTTGGTGACCTTGCCGGGATCGAGGAAGGGCGTGATCGGAATGGCCAAAGAGATAACCGTGGGCGCGATGCCATCCACCGCCGTTTCCGCAATCGCAAATCCCCCGCCGCCAATCCTCTGGTGCGCATGGACCAGTTGCTGGGCCGCGTGCCCGAACCTTTGCTGCCCGTGGCTCCCATCACCGCGCCGATGGTGCAGCGCCGTCTGGTGGAGCCGATCCGCCACCGTCAACTGCTGGATACCGTGGTGGCCGACCTGGCAGAGGATATGGCCCGCACGCTGGAAGCGAAGGGCGAGGGCGCGCGCCGCCTGCAACTGGGGCTGTGGCGCGTGGATGGCGAGGTGCTGACCCGCGACCTGGAAATGGCCGCCGCCACTCGCGATCCTGCCCATATCTGCCGCCTGTTTGCGGATAGGCTGGACGATATCGACGCTGGCTTCGGAATAGAGATGCTGCGCCTGCGCGCCTCCTGGTCGCAGCCCCTTGCGCTGGATCAGTCTGATCTTGAGGCCGCAGCAGAGCAGCATGGCACCTCGCTGGCGGCCTGCATGGATCGCCTCATCACCCGCCTTGGAAAAGGCGCCGTGCAGCGCCCTGTTCCGCGTTCCAGCCATATTCCTGAACGGGCGCAAGGCTGGCAGCCACCATTGGAGCCAGAGCCCGCCGAGCAACACCAGCTTGCCTTCCACACCCGCCCGCTAAAGCTGCTGGACAGGCCGGAGCGCATCTCGGTTCTCTACGCCGCACCGGAGGGCTATCCCCGCCGCTTCAGCTGGCGCGGGCAGGTGTGCGAAGTGGCGCGGGTGGAAGGGCCGGAACGCATCGCGCCGGAATGGTGGCGCGAAAAGGGCTCCACGCGCCTGCGCGACTATTACCGCATCGAGGACGAGGCGGGCCGCCGCTACTGGATATATCGCAACGGCCTGCCGACAGACGGGCGCGGCGGCATACCGGACTGGTATTTACAGGGATTGTTCGCCTGACACCGCGCGCACTGTGGCGACCTGGCTGAAGATTCATGAGACGCCGCAATCATCTTAGCAATGAAATCAAAATAGTAGCAGGTTGTTTTTATGGCTACAGTGTAGTTAACGCTGGCCACGTTGTGACGACACATATTATGTGCGGATTGTCTATGCGATCTCACAGAGAAATTTGCGGAACTCCAATATGAACATGCGGACGATTTTTCGGGATTTTGCATTTTCGGCAGGGGAAAGACTTCTTCCCAAATCGATCAAGACCAGAGGCGTCCTGCTTTTGATGCGGCGCGCCGCCAGCGAATGGGCCAGGGACGGGTATGTATTGTCATATCCCAAGTCTGGCCGAACCTGGTTTCGAACCATGTTTGGAAGCATGGCCTGCAGCCAGTTTGGGCTGAAGGTCGACAACCCCATGGAACTGCAGCATTTCTGGAAATTGTCTTCCGATATTCCCAACATCGGTTTCACCCATGATGACCATCCAAACCTGAAATTCGGGGATGAAGTCGATCAGGATAAAGGGCGTTATCGCAGGAAGAAAGTCCTGCTGCTGACGCGCGATCCGCGCGATGTGCTGGTTTCCTATTTCTTCGATGCGAAGAACAGGATGAACGTCATCGATTGCGACATTTCAACTTATCTGCATTCAGAGAAGGGCAGTATCGACGCAATCGTCGGTTTCTATAATGCCTGGGCACGCGCCCGCTTCGTCCCGCGCGATTTCCTCTGGGTTACCTATGAAGACATGCACCGCAATCCGCGCAAGGTGATCGCGGATTCCGCACGGTTTTTTGGCTTGCCTGATCCCGACGACGAACTGCTGGGCGAGGTGGTGAAGAAGGCGTCATTCCGAAACATGCGCAAGGCCGAATTGCAGGACAGTTTCAACC
>JBASBA010000159.1:0-7003 GCA_049650885.1 Alteraurantiacibacter sp.
TGACCACCGAGGCGCGGCTGGCAGAACTGGTTGGCCCCGTGGCTGGCCGCTTGCACACGGCGCGCAGCCGCAACGATCAGGTGGCAACCGATTTCCGCCTATGGACGCGAGAAGCGATGGACGAGGCAATCGCGGGGCTGGAGGCGTTGCAGCGCGCATTGGTCAGTCGCGCAAACGAGCATACCGATTCGATCATGCCCGGCTTCACCCATTTGCAAACTGCGCAGCCGGTAACGCTGGGGCATCACCTGATGGCCTATTATGAAATGGCTGCGCGCGATGTCAGCCGGTTCAAGGACGCTCGGGAACGGTTGAACCAATGTCCGCTGGGCAGTGCCGCGCTGGCCGGAACCGGTTTTCCGATCGATCGCAAGATGACGGCGCAGGCGCTGGGTTTCGCACAGCCGACGGACAACAGTCTTGATGCCGTGTCGGACCGCGATTTTGCGCTGGATTACCTGACGGCGGCCAGCCAGTGCGCGCTGCACCTGTCGCGCCTGGCGGAGGAGTTCGTGATCTGGGCCAGCCAGCCCTTCGGCTTCGTGCGGATGCCCGATACGTTGTCCACCGGCTCCTCCATCATGCCGCAGAAAAAGAACCCCGATGCAGCGGAACTGGTGCGCGGCCATGCAGGGCGCATCATCGGCTGCCAGACTGCCTTGATGGTAACGATGAAAGGCCTGCCGCTCGCCTATTCAAAAGATATGCAGGATGATAAGCCACCAGTGTTCGAGGCTGCGGGACTGCTGCGCCTGTGCCTTGCTGCCATGGCCGGCATGATCGACGGGGCCGATTTCAAGACGGCGCGCATGTTGCAGGCTGCGGAACTCGGCTATGCTACCGCCACAGATCTTGCCGACTGGCTGGTGCGTGAGGCGGACATTCCGTTTCGCGAAGCACACCACATCACCGGCGCAGCGGTAAAGCTGGCAGAGAGAAAGAGTGTGGCGCTGGACGAACTATCGATGGAGGAGTTAAAGGCAATCGATAGTCGCATCGACGCGCGCGTCTATAAAGCCTTGTCGGTGGAAGCATCGGTGGTTGCGCGCAATTCGCATGGCGGCACTGCGCCCGCCGAGGTGCGAAAACGGGTGGCGCAGGCGCGCGCGGCGCTGGGGATGGACGCATGAAGCGCTTACTGATTGCCCTCCCGCTGCTGCTTGGTGCCTGTGCCCAGACCGCCGATCTCGAGCCTGCAGCAGGCGAAACCCTGCCGCCTGCGCCATACGGCGCCGAAGTGCCGCTCGATGCCGAAGAACTGCTCACGCTTGATCCGCAGGCCGCGCCCGAACGCAGCGTGGAATTGCGACGCGAGAGCGAAGAGCGCGAGGATGATCCATTCGATCTCCCGCCTGAAAATTGATTGGACCCCAGTTAAGTGGACTTTTTCCAACTGAAAAACGGTGAATTGCACGCCGAGGACGTACCCCTTTCGCGCATTGCCGATGAGGTGGGCACGCCCGTTTATGTATACTCACGCGCAACTTTTGAACGCCACGCCCGCGTTTTCCGCGATGCCTTGAATGGCTTGCAGCAAAAGCCGCATATTGCCTTTGCCGTGAAATCAAATCCTAACATCGCTGTCCTCAGCCTGCTGAGCCGCGAGGGTTACGGCGCGGATGTGGTTTCGGGCGGTGAACTGGCGCGCGCTTTGATGGCCGGGATGCCGGCGAAGGACATTGTGTTCTCAGGGGTAGGCAAGACCCATGCCGAACTGGTGCAGGGGCTGGACGAGGGCATCGGGCAGTTCAACATCGAATCAAGCGAAGAAGGGCGGGAGCTGGCCCAGCTGGCGAAAAGCCGCGGGCAGCAGGCACAGGCCACATTGCGCATCAATCCCGATGTCGATGCCAAGACACATGAGAAAATCTCAACCGGCAAAGCTGAAAACAAGTTCGGCATCCCACTGCTGCGTGCGCGTGAGGTGTTTGCCGAACTCGCAGCGCTCGACGGGCTGAACCTGCGCGGCGTGGCTGTCCATATCGGCAGTCAACTTCTGGATCTTGAACCATTGGAAACCGCCTTTGCCAAGGTTGGCGCATTGGTTGCCGATTTGCGAAGTGACGGGCACACAATCACGCATGTTGATCTGGGCGGCGGACTTGGCGTTCCCTACAAAGCTGATGAGACGCCGCCGTCTCCTGCTGAATATGGCGAGATGGTTGCGCGGGCGACCAAGGGGTGGGGCGTGCACCTTACATTTGAACCCGGACGGGTGATCGCGGGCAATGCGGGCGTACTGCTCACCCGTGTGGTGCGCGTGAAGAGAGGGGGCAATGGCCCGCCGTTCATGATCGTGGATGCAGCGATGAACGACTTGGCGCGGCCTGCTCTTTACGGCGCATGGCACGATTTTGACGCTGTGACGCCTGGAGGGGAACGGATGACTGCCAATATCGTCGGCCCGATCTGCGAAACCGGCGATACTTTTGCGCGCGATCGGGAATGCGATGCGATGCAATCGGGTGACCTTGCCGTGTTCCGCACCGCCGGTGCCTATGGCGCAACGATGGCCAGCAGCTACAACTCGCGCGGCTTTGTGCCGGAGGTGATGGTTGACGGTGACAAATACGCCGTCGTGGCCGATCGTATTCCCGCCCATGCCATCATGGATGCAGAGCGTGTGCCGGACTTTCTGAAAGACTGATGCGCTCCCTCCCTCTTTTCCACCGCATCGCCGGGCAACCGGTAATCGTGCTGGGGGAAGGTGAAATGGCCGAACCCAAGCAGCGCCTTGTCGAACGCGCGGGTGCCCGCGTGGTGACGGATATGCAGCGAGGCATCGATGAAGGTGCGCGGCTGGCCTTTGTGGCGCATGATGACGAAAAAATGTGCGAGGGCGACGCCATTCGCCTGCGCTGCGCAGGACTGCTGGTGAATGTGGTGGATCGGCCCGATCTGTGCGATTTCACCACGCCCAGCCTGCTGGAACGCGATCCGGTGCTGATTGCCGTTGGCACCAGCGGTGCTTCGGCTGGCCTGGCGAAGCAGTTGCGGCTGCGACTGGAAAAGCTCCTGCCCGCAGACTTGGGGGCATTGGCAGAAAAGCTCTCCGAAACGCGCGCACTGATCAAGGCGAAATTTCCGATAATGGCAGAACGTCGCCGCGCTCTTGATGCGGCATTAGGCGAGGGCGGCCCGCTGGATCCGCTTGCTGCGGGTGGGGCTGGGCGGATTGAGTCGTGGCTGGAAGGCGCGCAGGATCAGGAGGCGAATGCCGTCTTCACCTTCACGCTGACAAGCGATGATCCCGAAGATCTGACGCTGCGCCAGTCTCGCCTGCTTGGCAGCGCGGATGCCGTCATTGCCGATGCGGCTATCCCGGCAGCGATACTGGACCGGGCAAGGGCGGATGCGCAGCGGCTTGTCCTGCCCCGATCCGGGCCTGCGCCAGATGGCCTTGTTGTGGTCCTGAAACGCAAAATACCTTAAACATATCCGGCGATTACAATCATTTAACTTAAACTGCGGCCGCACTGTCGGCACATCTTCGGGCAGGAACGGCGCAGTGTCGTTCTGGTAAGGAGAAATGTTAAATGAAACTTCCGAAAATCGATCTGGCCAGCCTGCCCGATCTCGAAATGCTGACGGGCCTCTTCGGAACGACCCAGCGCCCCGGCCATGATGACACCATCGTCGTGATCGCCACGGTCGTTTATGACAGCTGCCCTCCGGGCTGTGGCGGCGGCATCATCTGAGGCGCGGGCACGATGCAGGTACATCCCGACATCGCGGCGTTGCGGAGCGACAGGGCTCCGCAACGCCAAGCCCAGATCGGTATGCAGGATGCCCGCGATGGCTGGTCTGCAGAACCCGGCGTCGCGCAAATGCAGGAGGAACTGAAAGCTTATGGCAGGGGCGCCCCGCTGGAAGCCTGCCCTGTGCTGGAAAGTGTTTTCACCCGGGCAGGTGAAGCGGAGCGTCTGATGGATCTGCTTGCCAGCCATTATTGCAGGGCCATCGCCGCAAATCCGATAGGGCATCCGCAGTTTCGCAACGGCTTTGACGGGGCTTCGACATCCATCCTGCTGGCGCAAACGGGACGCGCACAGGTGATGCTGCAGGCGCGCGAGCCGGGCGCGGGAAAGACAGAAAGCTACAATTTCTGCGATGCCACGCGGTTTGACTCCGTGCTGGCAGGCGAGGCTCATGCGCGTATCGTAAGGAACGCCGCCCCGCAGCGCGATCGGGCGCAGCTTAACGACGAAAAGCTGGTGCTGCGTCCCGGCAACAGGTTGGCACTCGATCTCAACCATGAAGCACTGGTTATTGATAAGGCAGAGAAACGTACTGTCATTCTTCGCCTTATGCGCACGTCCGAAGATCCGCGGCCTGCCCGCGAATATGATGCCGTCGACGGGCGTCTGATCCATCAAAGTTCCGGCAAGATCGCGACCAGTAGGCGCGAGGCTATCGTCGCACTTCTGGGCCGTATGGGGCGAGAAGATGCAGCACCCGTAATTGCGCAGATCGCCTGCGATGAAGGCGATCTTTCGCTGCGGTGGCAAGCAGTACGAGAGGCATTGGCCCTTGATACCGAAGCCGGATTTCGCGCCCTTGTGACCATCGCCCGCCGCGCGGAAGATCCGCTGGCCCAGCAGGCTGGCGCGCTGCGTGCAACGCTCCTCGAAACTTACCCCCAGCTTGGCAAAGTGGAGACAGAATAGTGCCGCGTATAATAGACTGCCAGAACGAGACTGCCTGCGACCTTGGCGAATGTATCGAAGCCTTGGAGAGTACGGGTTTTCGCGCGTTCGAGGAGGACAGCCTGCTGCATGCCGCCGGCTGGCTACGCAGGCTGGGCAACAACAGGCATTTCCTTGGCGATATGATGCTGGAGGAACTGAAGCAAGGTGCCGATGTTGCGGAGGAGGCCAGCGGCTATGGCCCGCAGGTGGTGATGTTGTCTGGCCTTGGCCGCGAATATTACATGCGCGCCAACTTCTGGCCCAGCGCTGATGAACACATGTTCCGCGCCAGCGGGTCTTCCGCCTTCTCCTACGAATTGCCTCACGATCACAATTTCGACTTTCTGACCGTCGGCTATTTCGGCCCGGGATATTCGAGCGATTATTACGAATATGATTACGAGGCGGTGTCGGGCGCCATCGGCGAAAAGGCCGGTTTGCGCTTTATCGAACGCTCCGCGCTCGATCCCGGAAAATTGATGCATTACCGTGCACACCGCGATGTCCATTCCCAATTGCCGCCTGAAAGTCTGTCAGTCTCGATCAACATCATGCACGCTGGCGGCGCGCAGGGGTGGCTGGATCAGTACCGCTTCGATGTGGAGAAAGACAAGATTTCCGGTGTCATCAGCCCTGGCGGAAGCGAAGTCTTCCTGCGCGTGGCAGTAGGCCTTGGCGGAGAGGAAGCACGCGATCTTGCGCACAATTTCGCCCATACGCACCCCAGCGACAGGATGCGGCTGGTAGCGCTGGAGGCGCAGGCGGGTGCGCTTGATCTGGCGCAACGTGACGATCTGTGGCGCAGGGCGGAAGACTCCGGCAGTCGGCTAATCGGGCTTGAGGCGACACGGCGACGGCGTGAGTTGGCATTGGCCTAGAACAAGCCGGCGGCCAGCCGGTCTATCGCGCCTTGCAGGATAACGGCCGCTGCATGACTGTCTATCCGCTCCGCCCGCTTGCGGCGGCTGGTATCGGTGGCAATCATGTCCCGCTCTGCCGCGGCGGTTGACCAGCGTTCATCCCACAGCAGGACAGGCAGGCCAAGTCCGTCCTGTGCGGCGGCAAGGTTGCGGGCATATGCGCGGCTGGCCTGAGCCCGCGGCCCACCGCTGCCATCCATGTTCAGCGGCAGACCGATTACGAAGCCTGCCACGCGGCGGGCCTTGCAGATCTCCAGGAGGGCAGCCTTGTCTCGGGTGAACTTGGCCTTGGGCAAGGTCTTGCCCGCAGTGGCGAAGTTCCATCCGGCATCGCACAGCGCGGTGCCGATGGTCTTCGTGCCAAGGTCCAGCCCCAGAAGCACTCCGCCATCAGGCAGCGCATCGCGAAACGCGGCGGCGTCTTCCGTTACGAAGCTGGCGTCGGTTGCCACTGGCGCACCCGGCTAACGACGTCCTGCTGAAGGTTCCGCCAGAACAGCGGAATATCGTACACGTGGTAATTGTTGCCGGGCAGAACGTACTGGCCCAGTTCCGGCGGATTTCCGATCAGCAGAATGCCGGTGTCCGGATCACAGCGGGCAGGGACGGAACCCGTCGTCAAAACACCGTTTGCAAGATCATCTTCAGGCACCAACGTGCCCAGATTGGCGCTTGCGTCGGCTTCGCCATTCAGTGTGCCCGTAACTGGATTGACGCATAGTATCGGTGTGTCGGCGCGTGACTGCCCGTCGATACCGGGAGTGTCATTGTATAGGCGCAGATACTGGCCCGGATCGGCCGGCTCGGCAAAACTGGCCCAGCTTGCCACGCATCCCGCCTGTTGAGCTGTGGCACAGGCTGGCAGGCCAAGGGCGGGAAGGTCGGTTTCGATCGAGATCGGCATTCCCACGGGATAGGCCACGGCAACACGGCTCATCATGGGGGTGCCCTTCACTCTTTCGGTCAGCAACCGGATGACATGATAGCCTCCCTGGCTATGCCCAGCGAGGACGATCGGCATATCTTCGGGTACGCTGTCGATGAAGAAATCGAACGCCGCCTCTACATCGGTATAGGCCGCATCCAATGCGCGGCCCGCTTCGGGCGCATCGGTAAGGAAGGCGCCGTATGTGGCCTGCCGATAGCGCGGCACCCAAATCTCGCTTGCCCGGTTGAAGGCGCTTGCCATGCCGCGCACCATTAATCGTGCGCGGTTCTGGGATTCTTCGTCCTCCAGCGGAGCGTTCCAGGCATCATTATCGAGGAAGCTGGTGGGGTGGATAAAGAATACGGCGAAGGGCGGGGTGTCCTGCGCCTCGGTATCGGCCGCGCCATTCGCCGAATCGTCACTGTCGGCCGGTTGCCAGCGGGCGGGATCATTCACGCCCTTGCCGG
>JBASBA010000160.1:0-6997 GCA_049650885.1 Alteraurantiacibacter sp.
CTTCGATCCAGTCGATATCAAATGGTTCGCGGACGGTTCCCTGAACCTGTGCTACAATTGCGTAGACCGGCACCTGCCCGAACACGCTGATCAAACCGCGCTGATCTTCGAGCCGGACGATCCCGCCACCCCTTCGCGCAGCCTCACCTACGCCGATCTCCATCGTGAGGTCGTGCAGATGGCCAATGCGCTAAAAGCGATGGGCGTAACGAAGGGCGACCGGGTTACGCTCTATATGCCAATGGTGGTGGAAGGCGTGCTGGCGATGCTGGCGTGTGCGCGTATCGGGGCGATCCATTCGGTGGTGTTCGGCGGGTTCTCTCCCGAGGCACTGGGCGGCAGGCTGGAGGCTTGCGAAAGCCGCTTCATCATTACCGCCGATGAAGGGTTGCGCGGCACCAAGGCCATTCCCTTGAAAGCCAACGTCGATGCAGCGCTGGACCTGCATGGCGGCCAGGTGGACGGCGTGCTGGTGGTTCGCCACACCGGCGGGCAGATCACGATGAAGGAAGGGCGCGACCATTGGTATACCGACCTTGCCAGCAAGCATGACTGCCCGTGCGAGGAAATGAACGCGGAAGACCCTTTGTTCATCCTCTACACCTCCGGCTCTACCGGAAAGCCCAAGGGCGTGGTCCACACCACGGGCGGCTATGCGCTGTGGTGTGCCGCCACATTCCACTACACCTTCGATTACCAGCCGGGCGAGGTATTCTGGTGCAGTGCCGATATCGGCTGGGTAACGGGTCATAGCTACGTCACCTATGGCCCGCTTCTGAATGCAGGCACCAGCGTGGTGTTTGAAGGCGTGCCGAACTACCCCGATCATGGCCGTTTCTGGGACGTGATTGCAAAGCACAAGGTCAACATCTTCTACACCGCGCCCACCGCCATACGCGCCCTAATGCGCGAAGGCGATGACTGGGTAACGGAGCATGACCGATCATCCCTGCGCATCCTTGGCACCGTGGGAGAGCCGATCAATCCCGAGGCGTGGCGCTGGTATTACGAGGTGGTAGGCGAGAGCCGCTGCCCCATCGTCGACACCTGGTGGCAGACCGAGACAGGAGGTCACATGATAACCACCCTGCCCTACGCCCACGATATGAAACCCGGTAGCGCAGGGAAGCCATTCTTCGGCGTACAGCCGCTGCTGGTGGACAATGAAGGCCAGCCGCTAGACGGTGCGACCGAGGGCAACCTTTGCATCTCTGCCAGTTGGCCGGGGCAGGCGCGCACCGTTTACGGCGATCACGATCGCTTTATCGAAGCCTATTTCAGCACTTTTCCCGGCCGCTATTTCACCGGCGATGGCTGCAAGCGGGATGAGGATGGATATTACTGGATTACCGGACGTGTCGATGATGTGATCAACGTGTCAGGGCACCGGATGGGCACCGCCGAAGTGGAAAGCGCGCTGGTGCTGCATCCCAAGGTGGCGGAGGCCGCCGTGGTCGGATACCCGCACGATGTTAAGGGACAGGGCATCTACTGCTACGTCACCACGATGGAAGGGGTGGAAACCTCCGACGAACTTTACGCCGAACTGAAACAGCAGGTGCGCAAGGAAATCGGGCCTGTCGCCACGCCCGATCACCTGCATTTCACCGATGGACTGCCAAAAACCCGCAGCGGCAAGATCATGCGCCGCATCCTGCGCAAAATTGCGGAGAACGACTATGGCGCGCTGGGCGATACGTCCACGCTGGCGGACCCTTCGTTGGTGGACCGCCTGATAGAGGGGCGGCAGAACCGCTGACGCCCGGATTGCGATCCTAGTGCATGTGCGGCTTTTGCGCGCCGCGCGGCACGCGGATGTCCTCGACCAGTCGGCGGATGTCGGCAGGCGGGGCCTTGGTTATGGATGCAACGGTGATGGCGACGGCGAAATTTATCACCATGCCAACAACGCCAATCCCCTCCGGCGAGATGCCCAGCAACCAGTTGGCCTCCACGTTCGCCGCAGGCTCCCACAGCTTGAAGTATGCGATGTAAAAGAAGGTGAAGACAAGCCCGCTCACCATGCCTGCGATCGCGCCTTCGCGGTTCATGCGCATGGAAAATATACCCATGAAGATGGCCGGAAACAGGCTGGCGGCGGCAAGGCCGAAGGCAAAGGACACCACCTGCGCCACCCAGCCCGGCGGATATATACCCAGATAGCCCGCAACCACGATAGCCGCCGTCGCCGCGATCCGCGCGGCCAGCAATTCGCCCTTCTCTGAAATACCGGGCCGAAAGGTCTTTTTCAGCAAATCGTGGCTGACGCTGGAGGAGATCACCAGCAACAGCCCGGCAGCCGTCGATAAGGCCGCGGCAAGGCCCCCTGCCGCCACAAGAGCGATCACCCAGCCGGGAAGGGCCGCAATCTCGGGATTGGCCAGCACCATGATGTCGCGGTCGACATAAACCTCGTTCGCATTGTCGGTGGCTGCGTTTACCAGCAGACGCTCTCCCGATCCGCCTTCCCCGCTTTCGCTGAACACCGGCGTGCCTTCAAAGGCATCTCCAGGCCTGTATTGCATACGGCCATCGTCATTCTTGTCGCGCCATGCAATCAGGTCATTCGCCTCCCAATTGGTGAACCATTCGGGCGCGTCGGCATAATCCTGCTCATTCACCGTCTCGATGAAATTCAAGCGGGCAAAGGCGCCCACCGGGCCAGCCGTGACATAGAGCAAGGCGATGAACAGCAGCGCCCAGCCCGCAGATTTGCGCGCGTCCGATGCCTTGGGTACGGTGAAGAAACGCACGATCACATGCGGCAGGCCCGCCGTGCCCACCATCAGGGCCATCGTGATGCAGAAGATGTCGATCGTGGATTTGGAGCCATCGGTATAGGCGGCAAAGCCAAGGTCGGTCAGCACCAGGTCCAGCTTTTGCAGTACGAACAATCCGCTGCCGTCATTCACCTCGCTACCCAGGCCCAGCGCCGGGATCGGATTGCCGGTAATCAGGAAGCTGATAAAGAATGCGGGCACCATGTATGCGAAGATCAGCACGCAATATTGCGCCACCTGGGTATAGGTAATGCCCTTCATCCCGCCCAGCACGGCATAGATGAATACGATACCCATGCCGATCACCACGCCCCACAGGATGGGCACGTCAAGAAAGCGGCTGAATACGATGCCCACACCCCGCATCTGCCCGGCGATATAGGTGAAGCTGATGAAGATCAGGCACACCACGGCCACAACACGGGCGGCCTTCGAGTAATAGCGGGTGCCGATGAAATCGGGCACGGTGAACTCACCGAACTTGCGCAGATACGGTGCCAGCAGCAGCGCCAGCAGCACGTATCCGCCAGTCCAGCCCATCAAATACACGCTGCCATCATAACCAAGGAACGCGATCAGGCCTGCCATCGAGATAAAGCTGGCTGCGCTCATCCAGTCGGCGGCTGTCGCCATTCCGTTCACCACCGGATTTACACCGCCGCCCGCAACGTAGAATTCGCTGGTGGAACCCGCACGGCTCCAGATGGCGATGGCGATGTAGATGGCGAAACTTACGCCGACGAAAATATAGATCAGGGTTTGCGTATCCATGCCGCCCGTTTCAGCTGTCATCATCATCGTCAAGATCGAACTTGCGCTCGATCCGGTGCATGGCGACCACGTAAACGCCGATCAACACCAGGAACACGTAGATCGCGCCCTGCTGCGCAAACCAGAAACCAAGTGGATAGCCGCCGATGCTGAACTGGTCGAGAAAATCGCGGAACAGGATGCCAGCGCCAAACGACACGGCGAACCAGATGCTCATCAATCCGGCAAGCAGGCGAATATTCGCGCGCCAATAGGTTCGGCGGACTGCGTTTTCCTGATCCGAGAAATTGTCCGAGCCTCTTGCATCGGGCCTGTTCATCTCATCCTCCCACTCGCGCCGTTTAACCGGCGTCGAACAAGAGGTATCGCAAACTCGCGACTGCTGCCAGCCGTTAGATTTCTTGCGCGGTTGGCTCCGCCAGGGCCTTCGCCATCGCGCGCGACAAGGGGTGGATACTGTGGGAAGCCAGCGAGAGCGCAAGTGTGCAAACAGGCGCAACGAGCCGCCGGTGCATAACCGCGGCGGCGTGCTAGCTTGCGGCAGAAGCCGCGGATGTGCCTTCTTCACCATCGCTTTGCGGCGCAAACCAGCCTTTGACCCAGTCGGCGGCACGCATTTGCAGTATCGCCAGTGCAGGCACCAGCAGTTGCTGAATGATCGTGCCGAACAGGATGCCGAAGCCAAGGCTTGGCGACATCGGGATCAGGAACTGCGCCTGCAAGTCTGTCTCGAACGTGATCGGCGCAACGCCCGGAAATGTCGTGATCGCGGTGAGGATAATGGGCCTGAAGCGTGATTTGGCGGCATCAATGATCGCAGCCTTTCGCTCCATCCCTGAATCGAGATTTTCGTTCATGGAGTCGATCATCACCAGGCCGCCGTGGATCACCACGCCCGACAGCGCGATGATCCCGAACAGGGAAACCAGCCCGACCTGCACACCCAGCAGCAAATGACCCAACAGCGCCCCGATCATCCCGAAAGGAATGGCCGCCATGATGATCAGAGGCTGGACATAGGATTTGAACGGGATGGCCAGCAGGGCATAGATGCCAGCAAGGGCCAGTATGAAAGCGCCGCCGATATCGCCAAAGCTCTCCTGCTGCTGCTCCTGCTCTCCGCCAAATTCAAATTGCAGGCCGGTATAGTCTGCCGCAATGCGAGGCAGTGTTTCTGACTTCAGCAAAGTGGCCCCTTCCTGGCTGGTGACGACATCGAGTTCCAGATCGGCGGTGAAGGCAGTTGCGCCACGACTTCCGGTGTCTGAGCAGGCGGAGCCAGCGAAACGCACGCGCCCAATGCCAACAGCGGCGCGGCGCAAAGAATTCGGGAAGGCATCATGCGCGCCCGTCCGCCAAAATGGCCCGTGCGCAGCTTTCCAGCTGGCCCAGAAGCATTGCCCGCGTTGCCCCGTCAAACGTGTCGCAATCCAGCAGGATACCCAGCGAGGTGCGCGAATGCCGCAGGGTAAGTGCCATGCCGAACAGGAAAACGGTGACAGTTTTCGCCTCTGCCGCCGCCAGTTCTGGCCGCAGGAATGCAACCTGGCCCACCAGCCGTTCTATCATGGGCATGATCTTGATCTGCATCAGCTGGCGCACATGCGGCGATGGGTCTTGCTGCTCGCGGCCGATGAACAGCGCGAATGGCGCGCTCTCTTCGCTCAGCATCAGATCGGCAACGGACCGGATAATGGCGCAGACCGTATCCAAGCGCTGTTCTGGCGATGCGCCCTCACCCGGAAATTCCGGTGTTCGGGATAGCACTGCTTCGTTCAGGTGATCGCAAATGTGTTCAGCTGCTGCGTGATAAAGCCCTTCCTTGCCACCGAAATGATAGGTGATGGACGACATCGGCGTATTCGCCGCCGCCGCGATTTCTCGCGTGCCGACAGCATCGAAGCCACGCTTGCCAAATCGCTCTATCGCGGCGTGAATCAGTTTCTCGCGCATTGCGCCGTGTCATTCGTTCGACTGAACAATACAAGATCGCACGTTCAGCCGCATACTATGGGGCCGGATTCAGCCAGCTTGGCGGGGCTCTGGTTGCAGACCGGACGCCCCGCTTTCGTTCAGACGGGAAGACCCACATAGTTTTCGGCGATGCTGGTTTGCGCGGCGCGGCTGTTGGCGATATAGTCCAGCTCGGCCACCTGCATCGCCCGCTCGAACGGGCCATCTTCCGGAAAGCGATGCATCAGGTTCGTGAGGGACCAGCTGAACCGCTCACTTTTCCAGACGCGGGCCAGCGCGGTATCGGAATAGGCGATGATGCCGTCATTGTCCGCTGCCTTGAAAAAGCGCGTGAGAGCCTCTGACGCATAATGCACATCGCTTGCAGCTAGGTTCAGCCCCTTTGCGCCTGTTGGCGGCACGATATGGGCGCTGTCGCCGCAAAGCAGCAAAGAGCCGTGGCGCATCGGCGCAAAAACATAGCTGCGCAGGGGCGCGATACTCTTCTCGATGGACGGGCCGCGTGTCAGATTGGTGGCAGCTTCGGGGCCAAGGCGGATGGCCAGCTCGTCCCATAGACGCTCGTCGCTCCATTCCTCCACCTTGTCCGTCAGCGGAACATCGACGTAATAGCGGCTACGCATTTCGCTGCGCATGCTGGCCAGGGCAAAGCCGCGTTCATGATTGGCGTAGATCAGTTCGTGGTCGCATGGCGGAACATCGGCCAACAGGCCCAGCCAGCCAAACGGGTATTCACGCAGATAGTCCTTGCCCACCGAAGCCGGTATTGCCTTGCGGCTAGGTCCGTGAAATCCGTCGCAGCCTACGATGAAGCGGCAGTCGATGCGGTGCTCCTCCCCCTCCTTCCTGTAGGTTACGTAGGGTGTCTCGCTATCGACGTCGAAAAGCGCGGTATCCCCTGCCTCGTAAACCACCTCAAGCCCGCGCTCTTCTCGCGCGGCCATCAGATCGCGGGTCAGCTCGGTCTGGCCATAGACAACCACCTGCTGCCCGCCGGTAAGATCGGCCACATCGATGCGGATCAGTCGCTCCCCATCGGCAAGTTTGAAGCCATCATGCGGCAAGCCCTCGGCCTTCAGGCGATCATCCAGACCCAATCGCTGCATCAGCGAAACAGTGATGTTTTCCAGCACGCCAGCGCGGATGCGGCTCAGGACATATTCGGGCGATTTGCGCTCCAGCACGATGCAATCCACACCTTGCGCGCGCAGCAAGTGACCCAGCAGCAAACCGGCAGGACCGGCGCCAATAATACAAACCTGTGTTTTCATGCATCCTCGCCCGTTTTATTCAGCGGGTTGTTTAACGCACCGATTGTCAGTTTCAAACGAGATTGTATGTATTGCTTACTAAATTGCCCTTGCCGCACGATCCCGACATCCCGCCATCGCGCTAATCATGCAGTCAGGGCCGATTTTCGCGCAGCACGCCCAGGCGCCTTTGTACATCCGGCGCGTCCAGCAGTTCTGACA
>JBASBA010000161.1:0-10133 GCA_049650885.1 Alteraurantiacibacter sp.
GAACAGACGGATCGCCTGACCGTTAACCCTGATCGTATCGCCATCGATGACTGTAGCCGTTCCTGTGACGTTTTGACCCATCGCGGCGACTGGACTGCCAAGCAGGAGCAACAGGATAGCTATACGAAACATCGTCCTGTCGCCTTATCGCTGCATCAGTTGAGATGTCGTGAACAATGTGCCGAACGAATTCGACAGCAACCGCACGGGTGTAAGGCCCATCAGACCGTGCCAAATGAACGGGCTACGAACTCCTTGCCCAGTCGCAAACCAACAGGATCGATGGTGTGCCCGATGCCTGATGCGATATGGCTTTCGACAGTGAACCCAAGTCGTTCCAGAGCGCTTTGCGACGAGTGAAGCGCCTGAATAGGAACCAAGGGATCGGCGGAACCATGGACGAGCAAGACTGGAGGCTTGGTCAGGCCGACGCCATGAAGGTCCGTCGTTCCTGTAAGCATTCCCGAATAGCCGACGATCGAGGATACCGTTCGAGCGCGGCGCAAGCCAACCTGCAGCGCCATCATCGTGCCCTGGCTGAATCCCACGATCGACAGGTTTTTCTCCGTCAGGTCATATTGCGCGAGCTTGCGATCCAGGAAGGCGTCGATTGCTGGAGCAGCCGACGCCGTTCCCTTTGCGACCGCTATGGGATCGAACCCCGTTAGTGCAAACCACTGGTAGCCCGCACCCATCAATCCGCACTTCTGCGGGGCATGCGGTGCAAGGAACAATGCGTCGGGTAATGTATCCTGCCACATCGGAGCGAACGAGATGAGGTCATGGCCGTTCGACCCGTACCCATGAAGAAGCAGTACGATCTGTTCAGGGGATTTCCCCGATTTGGGCTGCAGGCTGGCGCCGTTGACGATCTTTGTCAGAGGTAATTCCCGGTAGGCATGGGCAGGATCGTGAACCGTAGCGATGCAGTTATCCGTTCGCTATGATCGCCGCATGAGTTTCGCAAGTATCGACCAATGGATCGGCAAGACGCTCTTCGTCCCACTGATCATCAAATTGTGCCGCGCGACCCGCCAGACCCAATTCGCCATAGCTCGGGCTTTCTGGTTCTTTGCCGCACTGGATGGCTTTTATCATGCCGACACCCTGTTCGGTTCGGTGCTCTGGGGCGGCGTCAGTCTGATCATGATGGTGACAGCTACCCGGCGCGCAGATCGTCCGACGCGCAGTATGATGTGGTTTCGGCTGCTGGCTTTAGCGGCTTTGGTTCTCGATGTCGTTGTTGGCATCGGAACTGGCGACTGGGCTGGTGCTGAATTCTGGGTGCTTGTCCTCATTGCGGAATATGCCTCGACGATCGTCAACATCCCGCCCAAGGTCATACGTCGAAATGCCGGGGGAGCTAAAGAGACAGCCTGAATTGAGTATGCGGTCGTCGATTGCAAGGAAGGCGCGGAATTAGAAAAGGTGATGGATCGATCGGGTGCGACGGCCTTTCCGCTTCGGGTAGAGTCAGAGGGAGATGGTGAGCTACGCTTGCGCTGAGCTTGCTGCACGATGGCATGCACGAAAACTTCTGCCTGCGCCTCCATCGTTTAATAACCACTCTGCCCCGCACATCGAATAGGAACCAGCAGCTGATTGGCTTTTCCTGCGGCGAAACACTCTCACGCTTGGCACCCTTATCTCTGCAACACTGTGAGACTGGAATGCAAATCTGATACACCCGGCAAATTGTCGGGATCTTAGTTTATCCCACATCTTTGAATTCAGGTATTTTGTGGGATAATTTGAGATGTGCCTTTCATCTTGCCCTCCTCCACCGAACCGGAAACGCGCTGAGCACTCTGCGTCAGCGTTACGAGGTGTAATCGATACCGAGCGACCCCTGGCTGCCCTGCCCTACGATCTGCGACGGAAGGAGGTGGGCGAATACCAGTACCTTTATGAAATCCACGATCGCGGCGGCAATGGCAGCAGTCTGGGCCCCTGTGGCATCCCAAACATAACCGAAATGCCGTTCCTGTCGGTAACTCGATAGTAGCCATGGGCGGTGGAAGGGCGCCCGTCGCTTTAGGTGTTTATCTAATCAAGGTGGCGTAAACGCTTGTTAAAAGCCACTTCCACCGCGGTGCTGATTTCAGTCGGAAAGCCTGCTGGCATAGCTTGCCCGGCGGTTTCGAAAGCGGAGCGGCTCGCTTCGTGTATTTTGGAAAAAACCCTTTTGATAACCGCCACCGAAAGTCCTGCCTCTCGGCCCGTCTCCATAAAATGTCGTCCGCTTAGCTCGTTCATCCGATAGTGACGATTGTCGCCGGCCGACATCGCCAGCTTGAAAGCGTTACGCCTTATTTGTCCGGTGTCGGAGGCTAGCTGGCCGGTCAGGACATCGTAAAAAGGTGTCAGCGAGAAGCGACCACCCGGCTTTAGAAAGACGCTGAAGTTTTTTGCATGACCATCAGGAGCGCCAATCAGCCAGAACAGAATGTGCGCTTTGAACACGGCGAGACGATCGGCCACGGCATCATCGCTGCCCTGCAGGAGTGTCATGATCTGGACGATACCGGGTCCACCTTCGTTCTGGTATTTCACGGTCGGATGAACCGACAGCGCTTGGCAGAAGTCTTCCTGCGGTAAGCGCAGCAATCGGTCATCCCTGGTCCAGCGTCGATCGAAGCGTTCGATCACCAGCGTTTTGACGCTTCCGAAGGTTTCCATGCGCGTATTCGCGGTTTTGAGGCCAAAGCCACGCAGCAGGGTCAGGCAATAATGCTCGTTTTCGACGCTGTGAGACAGATCGATAGTGCCGCCAGCAGATTCTATATGACCGATTTGCGGCTTCAATATGTGGGTGGTTGGCGTCGTTCCGCTTGGGCGAAGCCAGCTATTGCAATGCCAGAGCAATGCCGTTTTCTCTTGTGCACCGGCAACGGAAATACGGAAGTCCTCGTCGCCGTCGATCCCCAGAGGCGCGCGGACGAGGTTCTTCAAGAGGCGTTCTATCTCCGCGTCACCGACAGGCGCACCGGTGATGGCACTTACTTCTGTATTGGCAGCCTCAACCGGTAGGAATTGCATGGCACCTACACAGTCACGACCGATCTCGCTCAGTAGGCTGAAAGCGTCCGACCCTTGTGCGCCGACCCGCTGCGCCACGAGTGTCAGAATGCGCGCGGAATCGGGTAAGAGATTTTCGAACACTGCCGCCACCGCCCCACCGGAGTAGCGTTCATTGCTGAGTGGGAGCGACAGCGACACGGGGAAGGCATGCTGCCATTCGAGCCATTCCTGCGCATAGTCGAAACTGATTGCTCCATTCGACTGTTTGTCCAGGATGCCGACCCGGCGGTTATTGATAAGCACGGCAACCGGTTGATACGCGCGGCGGCGCGGCATCAGAATATATCCTCGATACGTGTATCTGATACTCGGGTCCGGCTCTGGATCGTAAATTCCAAATCGAGTGCGGCGAGTAGCGAACAAATCGCTTCGATCCGGGTGCCAGAACTACCGCGCTCGATCTTAGAGATGAGTTCCTGCCGCAACCCGGCGCGCTCGGCTAACTGCGTCTGGCTCAACATTTGTGTTCGCCGGGCGCGGCGCACCGCGCTGCCAATCTGTTTGGGGGTTCGTGCGAGATCGATCATAATGGTTTATGCGCTCAATAACATAACAACGCAATATACGATTTTGGGCATAATAAGTGCTTATGCGTTATAGGCCTGGAAATCGTCCTATCCCGCTTCCTTCTGCACACCATTGATCTGGTCCGGCGGCACGGGAGGTCGGACGCGATGATCTACAATTAAAAGGCCAAGCATTGTAAGCTCGAGGTGTCCGAGGCTCATTGCTCGTGGGCGATTGAGAGCGAGAACGCTAAGCTGAAGCGCCTGTTGGCAGTTGCGATCCTGACGTGACCCCCTGATTTTCCCCCAAGTTCGATTAGAGTCCGGCCCTAATAGAAGGACGGACGAGATGAAGAGAACAAGATTTAGCGAAGAGCAGATCATTGGCGTGCTGAAGGAAGCGGAGGCGGGCGCGAAGACCGCTGATCTGGCCCGGCGGCACGGGGTGTCTGAAGCAACGATCTACAACTGGAAGGCCAAGTATGGCGGGCTGGAAGTGTCTGAAGCCCGGCGGCTGAGGGAGCTTGAGGGCGAGAACGCGAAGCTCAAGCGGTTGCTGGCCGACACGATGCTGGACAACGTGGCACTAAAGGATCTTCTGGCAAAAAAGTTCTGACGCCCGTCGCGCAGCGGGAAGCTGTAGCTCATCTTCAGGCCTGCCACGGGATGAGCGAACGGCGGGCGTGCCGTGTCATCGATGCCGATCGCAAGAGCATGCGTTACCGTTCTACCCGGGACGATGATGCCGATCTGCGCGAGAAGCTGCGCGAGCTGGCCAACCAGCGTCGCCGGTTCGGCTATCGCCGTCTGCATATCCTGCTGCGCCGGGAGGGCGTGATGATCAACCGCAAGAAGACTCAGCGATTATATCAGGAGGAAGGTCTTGCTGTAAGGCGGCGCCGCAGCCGTAAGCGTGCTGTCGGGACCAGAGCTCCGGCCCCGGTGCTGGCCCTACCGAACCAGCGCTGGAGCCTGGACTTTGTGCATGATCAGATGGCTTCAGGAAGGCGGTTCCGCGTGCTCAACATCGTCGACGATGTAACCAGGGAGTGTCTGCGAGCTGTGCCAGACACATCGATCTCCGGTCGCAGGGTCGTGCGCGAACTGACCGACCTGATCGCCGAGCGCGACAAGCCCGGCATGATAGTAAGTGATAATGCTGTGCTGAGCCTGTCGAAGGGGGCACCGAGCTGACCTGCAACGCTGTGCTCGCATGGTGCGGGGAGATCGGCGTGGAGTGGGATTACATCACGCCGGGCAGGCCGATGTAGAACGCCTTCTGCGAGAGCTTTAACGGCCGGATGCGCGATGAGCTGCTGAACGAGACGTTGTTCCTCAGCATGGCTCATGCCCGGGTCGAGATCGCTGCCTGGGTGGATGACTACAACCGGGAGAGACCACACTCGTCCCTTGGCTACGAAACACCGGCGGCGTTCGCCGCTGAACTGAATAAGCAATGGCCTGCTTCGCTACACCCTACGGGCTCCGCTACGCAGCCCATTGCCTCAACCGCGCTCATGCGCAACAACGCGGCCCGGCTCTAATCCCAGCTGGAGGAAAGCTGGGGGTCACGTCATCACGCCCCCAACTGCAGTAGGATGAGCAAACGGCAATAGCCGAAGGCTCTCACGAGGGCGCCGTCGCCGGTTAGCCAAGTTGCTTAGCTCCCCTGGAAACTCGGCATCACTGTCTCATAAGAAACGGTAACTCACACTTTTGATGCTTGGCATCAATGACACGGCACGCTCGCCGCTCACTTATCTCGTGACAAGCCCGGGAATGGGTCACAGCTTCCCGCTTAGCGGCAAACGGAAGAACGGATTTTCTAGGAGATCCTTTAAAACAGTTAGCCGACCATCGTATCAGCCAGTAAGGGCTTCCGCATCGCGTTCCCGCTCTCGAGCGCCCACAAGCGACGAGCCTGGTAGGATCAGCGCCCCAAGCGGTGCTGGAGGAAAAAACGAAGCATTTCGCGCGACGCATCGGGACCGCTGCTATCGGTATAGGAACCTTTCGGCGACCCGCCCGCCCAGGCATGGCCTGCGCCGGCCACTTCCCAATGTTCGGCAAAACTGCGCCCCGTATGATCGACCAGTGCTGTCTTACGATAGCGCCGACCCGCCGGGCTTACCGCATCATTCACCTTGCGTTCGAGCGAAGCCAACTCGGGAGCCGACTTCCAAATCGCATGAATCTGTTCACTGTTTGCCGGGTGGACCGTGGTGTCGCGATCACCATGAAACGTGATCAGCGGAACGTAGGCTCCCTTGCCGCCCGTCCGGGTTCGGCCGTTTCCCTTCATCGCTGCAAAGGCACTGGGCAAGTCTCTGGCCGAACCGCATGCGAGCCCGGAATGAATGCCTGCCGCAGCGTAGATTTCCGGATAGACGTTGGCCATGATTGCCGCTGCCGCTCCGCCGGCGGACATTCCCGCGACATAGACCCGGGTGGGATCGACACCATGATTGGTAATGATCTCGCGGGTGATGCCAGCGATCATTGCCGGTTCGCCCGCATCCCTCATTTGGTCGCCGGGACGGAACCAGTTCCAGCATTTTTGCGCATTGCCCGCTTGTGTCTGCTCCGGATAGGCGGCCACGAAACCCATTTCGTCCGCCAGTTCGTTCATGCGGGTTCCGTGCGCGAAGTCCTGCGCGGACTGGGTGCAGCCGTGAAGCATAACGACCAGCGGCATGGCCGCCTCGACATGCGAGGGCACATACAGCAGGTAATCGAGCCGACCCCTTCCAGCGCCGAAACTGTGCCGGCGCATGCCAGTGGCCGCCGCCGTTCGCTGTTTGGTGCCCGTGCCGGCGTGCGTGACGGTTTGCGGATCCGGGAGAGTTAAGGGGCCAAGTGCCCGTATGTCGATCGGCGATCCGGACCGCGCCTTTGGCCCCTCCCTGTGCAAGTTTGCCGCGCCCAGAGACCGTTGTATCAGCGCAGTCGCGTCGCTGAGTTTTCCGGCACGGGTCAGAGCAAGAATTCGGCCCATCTGATCGTCGAGTGGGTAGGTCATCGTACGTAATCCTAACGTTGTGTCTGAATGTCAGACCATTCGATCGGCGAGCGCCGACTTGACGGGTGCTGGGGCATGGAAAGCCCCGAGCACCGAGAGTGATTTAATCGTAGCGAGCGCCAGTTCGGGTTCGACATCGTCACCAATGCTGAGCAGTCCCAAAACACGCAGTTCGAGCATTTCGCCAGCGTCGCGCGCTGCTTCCAGCTCAGCTCGAAAAAGATGCCTGATACCCAGTACCGGCATTTCACGCGTGCGGACCTGTCGTGAGATTTCATCGTGCCGGGCCAGTTCGTTGCGGATAGCCGTGCGGATGAAATCGGTCCTGTTGGCAAAAACGCTTTCCTTCACCAGCAAATCGATCGACCCGAGATCGACATAGCCCAGATTGATCGTAATCTTTTCGCTATCACCACCGGGCTTCATCGGTGAAACTTTCATACCATCCTCCTGGATGGTGCAGAGATGGGCAAGTACTCGCCGTTATGCAAGCGTTTGCGCAGGATCTTTGGTCACCAGCAGCTTTTGAACCCAGCAGCTTTCCCCTCTTATAAGCAAATGGTTGGAGGGGTATCGAGAAGCATTGGATGGATCCGATACTCAAGCTAAGGCCTAGCCGACGATGAACGATACAAGTCTTACCCCAGTGATCCGCATCGACGCACCGGACGATTTCGTCGTGCGCGACCTCATTCCGCTGACCGATTTTTCACCCCCCGCGATGCCGCGCGACGAATTGCTGCGGCGATGGTGGAAAGATGCCAAGCGCCTGATCATGGGCGAAGACGATGCCCCCTATATGGACAGCGGGGAATTGGAGAAAACTACACTCGGCCTGCTCGACGACGTCGTTGCCCCTCCAGCCTGCGGCCCTGTGCTGGAGGAAATTGGCGCCTCGATCGACTATTGGGTGACCAGAGATACGACGCCGGTCAAAATCGTCGTCACTCCGCCCTGCGACGATAATTGCGTGATGGAAAGCTGGGCCAAGGAGAACGATTTGCCAACTCTGGCACCGCCATCGCGCCTGACCAACCCTTCGCCCTCACCAACAAATACACCCGACCTTTCGGGCGATGGTGTGCTGGTGATTCCGCGACTTGCCGACTGGTTCATGCGCCACCGCAATGGTTTGAAGCCTGTCCGCCTACTCTTGGAGGCGATCGCCCAAACCGACCGGCGCATTGTGGTCGGTTGCAACGCCTGGGCCTGGGCGTTTTTGGTCAAGGCCGTGGAGGCCGACATGGTTTTGCCTACACCCGAAATATTCTGCCCGTTCGACGAAGATCGCCTGTATCATTGGCTGCATGGGTTGGCGCGTGCGGATGCAACGCGCGACGTGCGGTTTCGCCTGACCAAGTCGGGCCGCAATGTATTTCCGGATGATGAAGACCCCGATTACGACCGCGACTTTTTCAAGACACTGGCGGGTCGCAGCCTTGGCATACCGTGGGTCGCCTGGTATCTTTGGCGTGCCTCATTGCGCTCCCGTCGTGAAGTCGACGATAGCGATGCCAACGGTACTAACAGTGCCGACGATGCCGAGGCACAGGATCGCGCCGCGCGTCGCATGACCTTGTGGATCTCGGAACCCAGCGCCGTTTCGCTACCCAGCCAGCATCCGCAGACCGCGCTGCTCGTACTGCACGCCATTCTGCTCCATCACAGCCTGACGGTCGAGGAACTGCGCGAAACAGTGCCAATCGTCGGCGGATCGAATATCGTCGCGACACTGATCGCGCGTGGTTTCGTACGGCGGCTCGATGGAACGTTGACCTGCCACCCCGCCGCCTATGGCGAAATACGCGCCGCGCTGTCCAATGCGGGCTTTCCGATGAGCGCGATATGATCCCGACGAACTTGAAGGACGCAGGACAGGCTGCGGAATCGGGGGCGGAGGAAGGCACGCAGGAAGCCGCCCGGTTGGTCAACAATCTGCAGGAAATCAGCTTCGTCGAAATAGCGCTGATCGTTTTATTCACCTGGGCGACGATCATCTTGGCGCGCAAGGTGCTGCCCTATTTAGCGGAACGCGGTCCTAGTCAAGCGCGGTTGTACTTGCTGGGCGCGGTGCCGATCATCCGGCTGTTCCTGTTGGTGACCGCGGTGCTTTGGATTATCCCGCTGATCTTCAACGTCACGTTCCAGAACTTCCTGGTCATCGCCGGTGCCGCCAGCGTTGCCATCGGCTTCGCGCTGAAAGATTACGCCAGTAGCCTGATCGCGGGCATCGTCGCTATCTTCGAGCGGCCCTACCGTCCCGGCGACTGGGTGCGCATCGATGGCGATTATGGCGAAGTGCGGCAGGTCGGCCTCCGCGCCATCCGCCTGCAGACCCCCGCCGACGATACGGTGACCGTGCCGCATGACCGCATTTGGACCGACAATATCGCGAACGCGAACGACGGCGCGCGCACGCTGATGTGCATTGCCGATTTCTATCTTGCACCCCGACACGAGGGGACCGTAATCCGCTCCGCTCTCTGGGATGTCGCGGCGTCGAGCGCCTATCTTGGTTACGATAAACCGATTTTGGTAATGGTACAGGAAATGCCATGGGGCACACATTACAAGCTCAAGGCGTATCCGTTCGACCTGCGCGATCAGTTCAGTTTCATCAGCGACATGACGGTGCGCGGAAAGAAGGCGATTACCGAGGCAGGCGGCCAGTTGGTGACGGCGCCGGTGGCCGTTGGCAAGAACGGCGAAATGCTTGGGGAATGATCACAGGTGAAAGTATTATTTGCAGTATCGGCAGTGGGAACGGCCGCCAGTGGGTTGGTTGCGGAGCATGTGGTTTAAGATAGAATTAGCATGAAAACGGACTATCCGCTCTCGACCCTAATTGCTGCCGTTCAAGGCGAAGGGGATGGCCAACACATGAACCGGGCATTCTGATCCGAGTTCATCCCCCGCACTTCAAATCCGGGAAGCTGTCGCAAGCGTTCGAGCACCGCATCCTCCCCCGTCGCCAACTGCGGGAATGATACCTCTGTGTGTCCGGTGTCGCCGTTCAGCAGCCACCACACGTCTGCGCCCCATGGACCGCTGTCGTTCGTTTCGACATATACTGCAACGATGTCAGCCACCCTAATGCGCTGCTCCACTTGCTTAGGCGCTCTGCAAACGATTTCATCGACTGCGGTGACCTCCACAGCGAACCGGGTTTCTCGGTGCTTCATTTCGCTAACCTGCCCTGTTTGCAGTTCTCTGGCAATGTCGGCTAACCACACATTCGCGGACATAGGGCACAATAACGGTGTCTCGTAAAACCGGACGGGCAACTGTCCGAGCTTCTCGGACAAAAGTGGAACGGTCGCCTGATTACCTGAGCAACAGCCGTCCCAGCTTGGGGCCATCGATAGTCGTTTTCGGACGAATTTTCGCACACTGATGAGTTCCGCCCGAGGCACGCGGCATCATTCTTAAATATTTTCCTTTAACTCCAACCCACCATGATCGGACCCAGCGATACGATTGAACGAACCGTTCGCATTCCCGCGCGGGCGCTCTTCTATGGTCTTTGG
>JBASBA010000162.1:0-1977 GCA_049650885.1 Alteraurantiacibacter sp.
TTCTCCGGGGAGGTAATCAGCACCTTCGAGCGTGATGCCCTCATTCGAATGCGCACTTATATGTCGGCGCATTTCTCCGAAATAAAGATAATAGGGTACGTACGCCCACCGATTCCTTTTCTTGATAGTGCTACCCAACAAAAAATTAAAGGACGGAAGCAAAAACGCCTCGATGACTCGATCCGCCTACCGGACTATGGCTCCTTTATCAATTTTGACGAAGTGTTTGGGCGTGAAAACGTAGATTTTTCGCTTTTTGACCGCAGCGTACTTGTCTCGGGGGATGTGGTGCTAGACTTTGCGAAGAAGAGCGGCCTATGTCTACGGACAGATCAGGTCATCCGAATGAACGATGGGGTGAGCCTTGAGGCGCTATCTTTCATTTACACCAAGCGGAACCATGGTGAGCCTGTTAACTGGCGAGAGCCGAAAATGGGAGCCGCAGATATGATGTTCATCAGTAAACTTAGCGTTTTGGGCGAGCGGAAATTCACCTTGGCTGAAAACTTGGTCGCCCCTCTTCTTGATCGGCGCAAAAAGGGAATTGATTGGGCAGAGGAGCGTATCGGAGCATCTCTTCGGCCGCCTTTGGTGCCATCGGCTCATGCTATTGCCAGCGACGCTGACCTTGAGAGCGTGGCCGTAGAGTCTGCGCATCTTCTCGACATGATTATGCCGGGTTTGGCCCCATCTGAGCCCACAGTTGAGAGCGTCGCGCTGAAGCTGGACGATTTACACCACATGTGCCAGGCGGAGACCGGAGCATAGCCGCAGAGGCCTCAAACGGAGCTTGATGTGACGCGTTACGTCCATCCTCGATCGGGAGCCATCATTCGGGTGTCCACTAGCAGGCTGTTGAAGAAGGGGCTGGCACGGCCTTGAGGATGGCCTCGTCGCCGAGGTGGCGATTGAACTCGATCTCGAGGGAGCCGTCATCGAGGAGTTCAGCGGAACCGTCTCCGGTGACTTCGTCCATCTCGTCGAAGCCGGACCAGGTGAAGAATGCGACCGTCTTGCCGGTGGAGATCTCGAGGCCGGCCTGGAGAGCGCCGAAGGTAATCTCGCCGTGGCCGTCGCCGCCGATGATCAGCATGCCGGCTGGACGAGGTCGAGGTACTCAGCGTCCCACAGATCGGCCTCGACGATCCGCCAGCGGCCGACGATGTGGCAGCCACGAGGCCCACTCACGGCGCACCTTCGAGCAGCTTCGGCAGCCGCACGAGGTTGTAGGCGGCGGCCGCGAAGGTGAAAGACCAGTCGAGCTTGGGCCGCCCCCTGAGCTTGGGCCGTGCAAGGCCCGCGATCTGTTTGATCCAGCCGAAGCCCTCCTCGATCCGCTTGCGGATCCGCTGGCTGGCTCTGTAGCCGGGATGGCGGGTTGTCCGTCCATCGATGGCAGAGCGGCCGCGTCTGCGGACAAGGTTCTGCGCGACGTGCGGGCGCACGTTCATGGAGCGCAGCTCGTTTACGAAGTCCTGCGCGTCGTATCCCCGATCGCCCCCGAGCGTGATCGGACGCGGCCGGTCCGCGAGAGGCTCGATCATCGCGAGCGCGGCGATCCGCTCGGCGTGGCCATCCGCCTGGCTCACGCAGGCGTCGACGAAGAGACCGGACCGGTTCTCCATGAGCGCGTGGCCCAGATAGGCGAGCTTCGCCTCCATGCCCGGCCCCTTTCGATATAGCCGCGCGCCCGGATCGGTGGTGGAGGCGTGGGTGGCGTTCGAGCGCTTTTCGCCGCGGAAGTCCGCCGGTGCGTTGCGGCCGCCGGACGAGGATGGCGGGTCGTCCGGTCCTGAACCCTCGCGCGGCCGCACGCTCTTCATCAAGGCCCACGCCTCGATCAGCGTCCCGTCGACGCTGAAGTGATCGCTCGACAGGAGCCGGCGCACCTGCGGCAACGCGAGGACAGCCGACAGGAAACGGGCGGCGATCTCGCCATCGAGCAGACGGTCGCGGTTCTTCGAGAAGGTCGAGTGG
>JBASBA010000163.1:0-5206 GCA_049650885.1 Alteraurantiacibacter sp.
TAAGTGGCGGAGCGGGTGGGATTCGAACCCACGATACGGGGTTACCGTATACACACTTTCCAGGCGTGCGCCTTCGACCACTCGGCCACCGCTCCGCATGCCTGTATTGGCAGAAGGCGCGCACCTAGCGAAGCTGTTGGGGAAAGACAAGCGGCGTAATGACATCGCGAATCTCAGCGCCTATCAAGACTGTGATGAACAGCCCGATTGGCATCGCTCCGACCACCAGCGACATGGAAGCCGCAGCGCGTGCTGCGTTCGAGCGGCTGCCGAATGAATTTGCCCAGTATCTTGGAGAAGTGGTGATCCAGGTGCAGGATTTCGCCGATGATGAATTGCTTGCAGAGATGGGCATAGACCAACCTTACGAGCTGACCGGCGTTTACGAAGGCTTGCCCCTGACAGAGCGAAGTATCGAGCATTCCGCCGTCATCCCTGACCGCATCAGACTTTTCCGGATCCCGATCCTGCTTGAATGGTGCGAGCGCGGTGACGAAACGTTCGAACACCTCGTAATGCATGTGCTGATTCACGAGATCGGCCATCATTTCGGCCTCTCCGACGAGGCCATGCACTCGCTGGAAGAGCAGATAGGTTAACGGCATCGCGGACCCATCCGTGCCCCGGTGCGTAACAAAAGGCAGGATGGAACGGATATATCGAACGCTCGCCGGGCTGTTAGCCCTTGTTCTCGCAGTGATTGCGACACCGCTGGCAGCGCAGCAAGACCCGGAGGTTCCGAGCGGGTCCGAACCCTATGTCTACCAGGTTGGCGCTCTGAATTCAGGCCTTTCCGTAGCAGGAGAGCCGCTGGAGCTCGACACGCCGCAGGCATTGCTGGAGAGCTTTTTCGAAGCTGCCGAAGCCGGTGAGTGGAAACGGGCTGCAACCGCGCTGGATATGACGAACCTGTCGCCGCAGGAACAGGCAACAGAGGCCGAAGATCTGGCCGCGATGATGTATGAGATCGCCAATCGCTCCATCTCGATAAGCTGGGCCAGCCTTCCTGACAGACCGGATGCAGTGGATACTGCGGCCAGCAACAAGAACCCCATGGCAGGCGCGGAACGCAGGCATATTACCCTGGCCCATCTCAAGCTGGGTCGCCGCACCGTTCCTGTCAGCATCGCGCGTCTGCAGGAACCGGGCGGCGAACCTGTGTGGATGTTCAGCCGCCAGAGTGTGGGAAACCTGCCCGAACTTTACGAGCGGTTTGGTCCCACAGAATTTGAACTGAGCCTGCCCGAGCCCTTGCGGCAGCAGGCCTTCTGGACATTGGCCTGGTGGGAAGTAATTGCCATTCCGCTGGTGCTGTTGCTGGCTTTCCTTGCGGCCATTCTCACATACAAGGCTGTCGGCGCTGCGAAGAACCATTTCGACGAAGACAGTATGACGGGCAGGATCCTGCGCGCTGTACGCATTCCGGTCACATTGCTGGCGCTGGCTGGCAGCTTTGCCATCATGCGCAACGTGCTTTTCACATTTTCCGGTCCGGTAGAGGATATTCTAGGGCCACTTCAACTGACCCTGATCGTGATCGCCATAGGTGCAATCATTGTGACGGTGGTAGAGGCCATGCTGGACCTTGCAACCGATCGCAATGCCCATAAGATCGAGAAGCCGGAGAACGAGGAAAGCCGCGATTTCTACACCCAGGCATCCGCAGTCAGGCGCCTGGTTATCGTGGTCGTCATGCTGGCGGGTATCGGCATCGTGCTGGTGCAGAGCAATATTACGCAGACGCTGGGCTTCTCATTGCTTGCAGGTGCAGGCGCGATGGGTCTGGTAATCGCGTTTGCCGCACGCAAGGTGTTGGGTGACATCATGGCCAGCCTGCAGATCGCCTTTGCCAAGACGGCGCGCATAGGCGATGCCGTCTATTACGAAGACCAATGGTGCTATGTCGAGAAGATCGGCTTTACCCACCTTCGCCTGCGCACCTGGGACGACCGCCGCGTGATGGCGCCGGTTGCCGAATTTGTCGGCTCCAGCTTCGAGAACTGGACGAAGCAGGACCCTGCCATCATCAAGCGCGTGCCGATCTTCCTGGATCACCGTGCAGACATTGATGCGCTGCGCGAGAAATTCGATGCCTTCGTCGCTGATGATGACGAGATCATCAAGAAGGACGAGGCCAAGATCGAGGTGATCGAGCATAATGCCCAAGGGCAGGTGGCACGCGCCTGTGTCTGGGCGAAGGATCCGAAGATCGGCTGGACCATGCATTGCCGCTTGCGCGAGTTCCTGATCAAGGCTGCCATGCAGATGGATGCAGCGTCTGGGCAGGAACCCACGCCGGCCTACATGCCCCGCGCTCGCGAGGTGCAGATCGACATCGCGGCAACTCGCGAGCAGGATTGACGGGCGGCGAAAGCATGGCACGATGCTAGGCATGAAATTCCTGCTCGCCCTGTCCGCCCTCACCGTCACGATCCCCGCAATTGCGCAAGACGCTGAAGAGCCTGCTACGCCAGGTTCCATTCTTGCCTCTGCCAGCGCCGATGAATGGCGCCAGATCGCGCCCGCAGATTTGCTGGTCATGCAACTTGCTCCGGAGCCTGCAGGCAAACCGCGCACCGTCGTCATTCAACTGGCTCCCGAACCTTTCAGCCAACCGTGGGTGGAGAATATCCGCATCCTTGCCCGCGCCAGATGGTGGGATGGCACCAGCGTGTACCGCGTACAGGATAATTACGTCACCCAATGGGGCGATGTGACGGAGGAAAAGCCTTTGCCAGAAGGGGTGGCTTCGCCGCTAGTCAGCTTCGAGACAACCGGCTTGCTGGAGATATCCGATCCGCGGGGCCGCCCGCGTATCAATTATACTCTGGGCATGGCGATGGTTCGCAATGCCATGATTGCGGCGCGTGGCAGTATCGATTGGCAGGGGCAGATTGCGGCTAAGCTCTCCGGTGCAGATGAGAATTTCGATCTTGCCACACCTCCCACACCCAACCTGGGCGATAGATACTCCGCTGTCGCAACCCATGTCGCGGGCTGGCCAATCGCAGGTGAATGGGGTGGCCCCACGAATCCGGCCAACAGTTTCTGGCCCATCCACTGCTACGGATACATCGGCGTTGCCCGAGATTACGCGCCGGACACTGGTACGGGCGCAGAGCTTTACACCATCATCGGCCAGCCGCAGCGGCACATGGATCGCAATCTGGCCGTTGTGGGCCGCGTGATCAAGGGGATGGAGCACCTATCCAGCCTGCCGCGCGGGTCAGGCGAGCTTGGTTTTTATACCGAGGAGGAGGCAGGTCTGCGCACGCCGATCATGTCGGTGCGATTGGCCAGTGAACTGGATAATCCGCCAGCTTTTGAGTACCTAGACACCGCCAGCAATACCTTTGCGCGTTATATTACTGTGCGCGCCAATCGTGACGATGCTTTCTATACGAAGCCTGCGGGCGGCGTAGATGTTTGCAACGTCCAGGTTCCGGTGCGCAGCGCTATCGACTAAGGCGTAGGCCTGACCCATTCGATATCGAGAATTTGATACCATGCCGATGCGCCAGACTACGCAGGCATCGGGAAATCTGCGATCGCTGCTTTGGTCAGGCCCGCTCCGCCTGCGCCACCGCTTCCGTTGCGCGCAACGCGCTCATAATCCGGGTCAGATGCGCCAGATCCTGCACTTCCAGGTCCAGCACATAGGTGTGGAAGGGATCGTCGCGCTGCGTCAGCTCAAGGTGCATCACATTTGCATTGTTGCGGGCAAAAACGCCTGCCATGTCGGCCAGCGTACCGGGCCTGTTATACAGCACCACGTTCAGCCGTCCGATAGCGCCGCTGGAGCGTTCGCCCCATGAAAGATCTACCCAGTCGGCATCCACGCCATTGGCCAGTTCGAAGCAGTCTATGGCATGGACTTCCACGGTTTCATGCGGGCGGCGAAGCCCCACGATCCGATCGCCGGGAACGGGGTGGCAACATTCGGCAAGGTCGAAGCCAACACCTGCTGTCAGCCCCTTGATCGAGATTGCGCGTTCCTGCTGCGCCTCCTCCGGCATATCCACTGTACTGCCGGGGATCAGCGCTTCCATCACTTCGCGGTCTGACAGCTTGGCTGCGCCAATGGCGAACATCAGGTCGTCGGCATCCTCCAGTTCCAGCCGCTCCATCGCCTGTTTCATGGCTTTCTTGCCCACCTTGGCGGGCAGGCGTTCGGTAATTTCATCATACAGCTTTGCGCCGATCTCTGCGATTTCCGCGCGCTCCTTTGCCCGCACTGCGCGGCGGATGGATGCGCGTGCCTTGCCGGTGACGACAAAACCCAGCCATGACAGTTGCGGCTCCGCATTCTTGCTTTTGATGATCTCCACCACATCGCCATTGCCCAGCGGTGTGCGCAGCGGCATGTGCCGACCGTTGATCTTTGCACCCACTGTCTGCGCGCCTAGATCGGTGTGAACGGCGAAGGCAAAGTCCACCGCCGTTGCACCCTTGGGCAACTGGAACAGCGCGCCCTTGGGTGTGAAGGCGAAAATGCGATCCTGGTAGATCGCCAGCTTGGTGTGCTCCAGCAATTCCTCTGCGTCGTGACTGGCATCGACAATTTCGATCAGATCACGCAGCCAGCCCACCTGCCCGTCATGCTTGCCGCCCTGTTTGTAGGCCCAGTGCGCGGCGAGGCCAAAACCGTTGGTGCGGTGCATCTCTCGCGTGCGCAACTGCACCTCTGCACGCATCGATTCTTCGTAGAACAGCGTAGTGTGTAGCGAGCGATAGCCGTTGTTCTTGGGTGTGGAGATGTAATCCTTGAACCGCCCCGGCACGAACTGGAAAGTGGTGTGCAATACGCCCAGCGCAGCGTAGCAGCCCTCCACATTATCGGTCAGCACTCGAAAGGCCATGATGTCAGTTACCTGCTCGAACGGCAGATGGCGTTCTGCCATCTTGCGCCAGATCGAATAGGGGTGCTTTTCACGTCCCCAGACCTCTACCTCCAGCCCGGCCGCGGCCAGCGCCTGCTTGATGTCCAGCGCGATGCGATCAACCTGCCCGCCATCGGACTGGCGCAATTGCTCCAGCCGCTTGGTGATAGTCTCATACGCCTCCGGCTCCAGCTGTTGAAACGCCAGCAACTGCATTTCGCGCATATATTCATACATGCCAACACGCTCTGCCAGCGGGGCATAGATATCCATCGTTTCGCGCGCGATGCGGCGGCGTTTTTCCGGCTTCTTGATGTGGTGAAGCG
>JBASBA010000164.1:0-8745 GCA_049650885.1 Alteraurantiacibacter sp.
TGATTTCCAAGTTCCTTGTGCTCAAAGAACCTGGTTCACCCTGCGGAAGGCGAGTGCCATTCTATGCCAAGGGCAGGGCTGTAGGAAAACGAAAAGTTCTTCAGCAAATCGAATATCTTAGAGCCGAGCGGACCGTTTCGGCACACCCGGCCATCGCGCTGTGCCGCGACTGGCACACAAGTGACCACCCGTAGTTATCGGCAGGATTCTGCCGTTTCTGAGGCGGCAGCGCTGCGTACGGTGTGCTTAGTCAATAGGGACTAGAAGCTTGTTCAGACACCTAACCTCATCGTCGTGTAACTTGCTGATTCTTTGGTATTCCAGATGTGGGGACTGGGCCCTGCGGCCATGAGGTTCTACTAAGCGCAGCTTGCAATGTTCTACCGATGTTCTGAAACGGGGACCAAATAGCCATCATCAGTTTGCTTGTACGCAGACATATTAAAGCGGCACCGCACCCACCGGAATTACCGCGTTAGACCATTTGCCGTCTTCATTATCCTGCGGGATATGGGGAGCAACCTGCGCAACTGTGCGCTCATGCAAAACCGGCGGGTCAACTTTGAGATTCCAGATATGGAATACGAACGCCGCGCCAAACTCTAGCGCCTGCTCCCATTCGTTTCGCGAAACATAGAATCTTAGGGGCGAGGCGATTGTAGATTTAACTTCGATCAATCGGTTGATTAATCCGAACTGTCCCACGGAGTAGGAGAGGATATCGTAGCCAACTGTATTGTCCTCGATGGCCATCCAACGCGGTGTAGCATCGATCCCTTGTTGAGCGAGACGTTTGGTCTCCATATCCAGCGTCAATTTCTCAGCTGCTCTAGCTCGTTTCATAGCTTCGATGTTTTGATGACTGCGGACATGCGCCTGCAAATTATCCCACCATTCGATATTGTCGGATGATGGCGGTTCGTCGAGAAGCTTTGCTTGCCGAAAGAGGCTTCTAATATCCCGGTATTCAGTTGCTTTAAGACGCTTAATGAAGCGCCCGCGACCCAATGTCACTAGCTTCGCCCACTCGGGCAAATTGGCGACCAAAACACCCAGTAGACAAACACGATAAAACGCAACGTCTTGTAGCGGAGCAGTAGGCTCTACATGTTCGTGAATCGCAACCGCAGCTTCAAGATCGAAAGTATGCGCATCTGCTTCAACAGAGCGGATTAGATGAATGAGCGCATCGATGCTCTCAGATGGCTTTTTCGAGATGTAAATCCGAAGCATACGAAGGCCTTCGAATGCTGGCATGGAAAACGTTCGCTCAAAAGTAAGCGTGGTCACTCTTCCGCGGCTCCCGCCGAGGTTCGACCTTCAAGCTCCTCGACAAGATCAACCAGATCTTGAAGGTCTACGTTGGTATCAAGTGGATCTTCTGCCTCTTCCTCGTCAAGCGCTATTTGATGAAGGTCCGGATCGTTCAATAGCTGCTGCATATTTCTAATTTTTGCGGCCAACCGGCGCGATACCGATAGATCGATACTGCCGATCTCCGGAGGAGCTGTCGTCCGGTAAATATGGATGTTCGTCTCGGTGTCTTCGGGCAATCCTAGGCGATGGATACGGTCAATCGATTGTAGGTAGTGAGTGGAGACATAGCTGCGGTCCAGATATATCGCGTCGTGGCAAACAGTATGGAGGCTTATACCTTCCCCAGCGGCCGCTGGGTTTGCCAACATGACCTTGCATTGATCGTCTCGATGGAAACGAAGAAGACGACCTTCGCGCGTGTTTGGATCAGATTGATCGCCCGATGGTACTGCCCCGAACAAAGATACCGGATTGAGGTCGGCGAGCAACAATTCCATATCCAAGATGTTGCCCGTGAAGATCGACCAGATAACACTCTTTTTGCCTTGTCGAGCTAGTTGTCGCGCATGCGCAACCACAGCATTCATTTTTGCCGATGTTCCTTCTTCGATAACTAGATCGACTATCCCAGAATCAAGGTTGCGACGGTCTGTTGCCATGGACTGAAGGGCTAGCGTCGGGTTCACGGATAACTGCAAAAGCCGCATGACCGATTTACGAGCTTTCACATAATCGGGTTGCGATGAGCTGCTTATCGCGCTTGTTAGTTGGCGTAACGCTTCGCTGCGGACAACGGAGTATAAGGCTAACTGGCCGGGTGCCATATCCACTTTGTGAAAGTGCCGTACTGCTGGCGGTAACCCCAGTTCCTGCTTTGTAGTCCGAACATATAGCGCTCCAAGCACATCCTTCGGCGACGTTCCTCGTTGGAGCTGGAGATCGTAGCCTTGCCCTGGCCATAGAAATGTCAATTGAGAAGCTAGATCGTTCGCATCTTGAGGCATCGGAGTGCCAGAAAGCACGTCTCTCCGCGCTGGTAGTGCCGCAATACTGAGTAAGAAAGCGCCGCGTTGAGATGCAGCACCCGCCTTCATGCGATGCGACTCGTCAAGGATCATGTGTACTGGCTGTCTCGCTAGGTATGAAGCGATCGTACCTTGCTGCCGGACCATCAGATCATACGACATTAGAAACCGCTTGGCTCCACTTCGCAGCAACCGATCTGTATCCGCTTCGCTTCCATCCAAAACCACGAACTCTTCAGCTCCGTCATTAGGAGCCGCATCATCCATCGTTTCCGATACAATACCTCGCCAAGCCGGAAACGCCGCTTTCGGGCCAATCACGAGTAGATGTTCGTCTGCTTGAACAGCAAGCAAATGTAGTGCGAAGGCGACTGTCGTTTTCCCTGCCCCCGGGACGGAGAAATTTGCCCCATGCGGCAGAGTTAGTAAGTGGGCCAAGTCGCGAAGCTGAAAATCTTTCAGCTCACGGCGTAGGAAACCTTTGTCGACCAGACGCTGCTGCAACTGGTCTGGTTCGATTGCCAAAGTTAAGTTGCTTCGGTGCTTTCGCGCCGCTTTCGTTTCTCGTACGAAAGCTGCAATCCGAGCTTGAGCCTCACCGATAGGCTTGAGACGGAAGCCTAGTGATGTCTGGAGTGATCGACTGCCAAATTGTCGAACAAGTTCGAGCGTTTTTGGCCAAGGTAGCTCCAGGGAAAAATCGTTGAATTTGGCATCGGGTTCCATCCCGTAATGCGCTTTCAAACGTTCCCAAATTGGCGACGATAGCGTTTCGTTAGACCGTAATATGCGCCCGATGATCCTTACGGCATCATATTCGATGACTAGCTCAGCGGGGATCGGAGTGTTCATCAAGTCGTGTCACTGAAGCTCTTGAAGCTTTGCTTGTAGCTTCTTCACTAGAGATTCGATGGTCACTAGTTGCTTACTGATCGCAGGGTAGGTATCAATCGCTGCTCTTGTAAGGTCTATGGAAACAAGCTTGGCATTGGCCTCGGTAACAGCTTTCAATGCGGCCTCGCCGTCCTTCTGACCCTTGGCCACCTCTATTGAAGTGAGACTAGCCTCAATCAGGGCATCAACAGCGCTTTCTCGTGTTTCCTCTTCGCTGAGGATCGTAACCAAAGCGTCGTAGGACGGAGTGTCGTCGTCCTCTTCCAAGTCGATAAAAAGCTCTTCGCTATCCGCATCCGGAGCTTCGCTAGCAGGTGGCTGCGTTGTGGGAAGACCCAGCGATGTAGCCATGCGGTCAAGCACGTCTGTCGCTAGTGCACCGAAAGCGGCGTTGAAATTATATAATCTGCTGCCGAGACGTTTCCGATTGTCATACAAAGACCAAGCGATAACGCGACTGGCGTGCTGAAGTTCAGCGTCTTTGCCTTCGAGCCGCTTTGGCATGTCCTTGAACACTTGCTCAGCGTCCTCACTAATCCGCCCATACTCACCCTCGGCCTTCGCCCATTCTTTTAGGTATAAGTCGGCTTCGATCAGCGCCTGTCGCGCGTTCTTGATTTCTTTTTCGGGCCTGTGAAGCTTATCCGAAATTTCTTTGGTAGTCCGTCCCATGCTGACGAGACGATTAATTAGCTGACCATCACCGATCCAATCGTAGTCTAACTTGGTCTCTGGCATACCCTGCAGGCTTGCCTCGATATCCACGATCTCATCAGCCGACGCATCGGCGGGTAGGACCATCACTTCGACATACTCTGTCCGAAGCTCCCGGAGAGCCGCAAGACGGCGATTCCCGTTCACCACCACGCCGGATGCGGAGACTAATAATGGGTCAGTCTGCCCTTGCTGCTCCAGTACCGTTATCACCGGGATCACGGAGTCAGCCACGCCCTTGCGAGCCAGCTCAGCTAAGAGATTGTGCTGGACTTGCTGAACACTTTCCACTTCCTGCCCTGACAGAAAGTAGTCTGCCGGCAATTTCTCTTTAGCTAAATGCTGGTGCTGATCCGTATAAGTCCGGAAATTTTCCATCCTGTACACCGGCAGATCGATCGGAACTCGAATGACCGGCAACTCGTAAGTCTTCGTACGAAATTGATGGAAAGGTAGAGTTCTTTCCGGAGACTTGACAGCTTTAGCAATGTTCATTTCACGCTCAGAGGGCGCGATTAGTTTTACCTCAAAAGGCATGATTTCCTCTGTCACTCGAATGCGATCAGCAGAATTGGCAGTGTGATCACCCTATTGAATATGGACATCTCTTTGCAAACACGTTCGGCGTTGGCGACGTTGCTACCGATTCTGGCGGCAGCAACTTTTGTCGGTAGCGCCAGAACAGCGGCCTCAATTCTCTCGGTACTATAAAGGTGTTGGAGCTTCAGCAGGTCATACGGTGCTCGGCTAATATTGCCTGTTTGTAATTGAAATGCGAGATCGTCCTTCATGGCCGAAATAGTAAGATTTAGGCCTTGATCGATCTTTACGTCCTGCGCCCAACCTTCGTTTTGAAACTCAAGCATGACGTGTTGCCTGATCTTGGTCGTAGAGCCAGGGCCCACATCGATAGCTGGTGCCTCAAATATATCAGTGATCCACTCGAAAAGCTCGCGCTTTCCCCATTCAGTACCTCCGTTGTGATGTTCATGGGTGAAGGCAAGTTTCATCTTCCAGCTTTTCCATTCGGATCGTAAATTGGTTTATTCATAGGGCGCGTTCTCAAAATACCAGCCTCGAGTTGCTGAACCCGATTTAAGGCGACATCGACATAATCATGCATCACGTCGCAACCAAATGCATTACGTCCGTTTTTTAAAGCTGCAATAGCGGATGATCCGACGCCCATGTATGGGTCTAGGACATTATCGCCCTCATCGGTCAAACTAAGCACAAGCCGCTCGACCAACCCCACCGGAAACTGGCATGGGTGTGATGTCTTTTCGACATGGTTGGCTTTTACGTTCGGTATTTCCCAAACGTCTGATGGGTTTTTGCCCAACGGATTGCTTGAAAGCTGGCCACGCTTTGGTCCCTTGAAATGCTTCTTTAACGGATACTTTGAGGGTACGCGAACCGGGTCAAGGTTGTACGTATAGTCGTCCGATTTAGTGAACCAAAGAATTGTTTCGTGTCGGCCCGAAAAACGCCGTTGGCAGTGTAATCCATGACCGAAAGTCCAAACAATGCGGTTGCGCAATTTCAGTCCGTGATTTTTAAACAGACCGTAAAGGAGTATATCTAGAGGGAAAATTTCTCCGTCGTCTACGTGATTGCCGACTTGCCAGCATATCGACCCTTGTGGATGCAGCACCCTAACGGCTTCCGCAATGGTTGCTGTTTGGTGTTTGATGTACTGGTCAATCGAACTTCGACTTTCGTACTCCTTCCCGATATTATAAGGCGGCGAGGTAATAATAAGGTTCATGCTTCCCTCGTCTAGGGAATGCATAAATTCAAGATTGTCCTGGCACTCGATTTGGACCGTGAGCGGCCTTTTAATCGGGATTACGTTTTCCGCCTCAACACTTTTGTTGGGCTGAAAAAGTCTTTCGCCGGATAGCAATGAGGAATTTTTTCGCGAGCGGCGCTTTTTTTGGGGCATGTTCCACCTTGAGATGTACAGTGTTCCATCTTTGTTCAGCGTGTAGCGATACATCTCAGAACATAAGTTGTATAGCCCCCAGAGTGAGGGTTGGCCCCTGGGTTAGAGCAATAGCCTACTCGATCTAGTTTGCTATTTTGTCATCTTTTCAATTGAGTTCCCAATCTGCTCAGCAGCGTCCAGCACATGCCCATCGTCGAGATGCGCATAGCGCGCCGTGGATTGAACACTGGCATGACCAAGCAACCGCCCGATCATCGGTAGCGTTTCCTTATTCATCGCCGCATGGCTCGCAAATGTGTGCCGAAGATCGTGGATCCGTAGGCCAGGCAGTCCAGCCTCATCGCGGAACTGCCGCCAGAATCCATCAATGGAGCGCATGGGCCTTCGATAAGGTGTATTCCAGAACACCCATGGGATTTTCCTGTGGCGCGGGATTGTATCAATGATGGCCCTCGCCTCATCCCCCATCCAAACCATTCGGGGACCGGTCTTGCCGTGGCGCAGCTTGATCCGCGTCCCGTGGATGTCGTTCCAGTGCAGGCCGAGGATTTCACCGCGCCTGCATCCAGTTAGCAAAAGAAGCGTTGCCGCTTTGGCTGCCAACGAACGCATGGCGTGATCGCCGCCGCTCGCTCGTGCGAGCACCGACCCTAGGCGTGCAAGCTCTTTATGTGTCAGAAACCGCTCGCAGTGGCGGCGGCGGTTCATGCGCACTACGCGGCACGGATTGGTGTTCTCCAGCCTGTAACCCCATGCTTCTGCCTTGTTGAGCATCAGATTGAGCAGACCGAGCGCCATATTGGCCGCCCCGGGACTGGTCTGCCGGTTCACCTCGGCAAACCACTTCGTCACATGCTCCTCGTTCAGGTCATCGATACACAGTTCCGCGAACGCATTCTGGAGGTACAGGCGGCGATAGCTGCCGTTAATGGCGTAGGTCTTTGCCGACCAGCGCGGTGCCCACTTTTCCCAGAACTCATCAAGAAAGTCAGTATAACGCGGAGCCGAGCGTAGCCGCTTGCGATTTGTAGCCGGGTCCTCCCCTATCCGCGCATGGGCCAGCACCATCCGCGCCACCTGCGTTGCCTGCGTGCGCGTGAGGACCGACGCTGGCCCAAGCGTGACCGTCCGCAGCTTGCCCCCCATCCGCGTTTGCACGATGTAGACGTTCTTGCCGGAAGCGTAGTGACGGATGCCGAACCCGTGCTCGGTGGCGAGCCAGGTTGTGGTGCGCGGCCTGCCTTTCGGAATGCGCATGAAACTGACGTCCGCGCCAACTTTGGCCAGCGCATCCTCGACCACCTGCCTGAGCGCGAGCACGGTCATGTTTGAAGACCAATGGCGGATGCCAGCGAACCTGACACGCGCTGCGCAGCGTCGGCCACGAACTCGTCAGCGAGGTGGGCGTATTTGGCCGTAGTTTCGGGCAAAACATGGCCCAACAGCTTGCCAATGGTCGCAAGAGGCACATCGCCCATAATGGCGGTCGAGGCAAAACTGTGCCGCAGATCATGAATGCGCACATCGGGGAGCGCACAGCGGCGACGGAATTTCGACCACCACATACCGACGTTGATGGGCTTGGTGCCAGTGCAATCGGGAAATACGAACGGGCAGCTGTCTTGCCTCTCAATGCCGCCCAGCACCGAAAGCGCTTGACTGTTGAGCCAAACGATCTTGGGTCCGGTCTTGCTGTCAGGGAGCACAAGGCGCGGCGGCTTTACCCACTCCCACCGCAGCTTTTCGATCTCGCTTCGTCGAGCCCCGGTGTAAAGCAACAGCCGGATAATCGCGACCTGCCTTGGGGCTTCATTTTCGCAGGCGCGCAGTTCCGCGCCGATGCGCGCATACTCGCTTGGGCTGAGATACCGTTCCATTGCCTGCCGCTTGTAGCGCGGAATGCCGCGACAAGGGTTTGATCCCTTACGGCGCATTCTCAGCGCCTCAGCATATTTGAGCAGGGAAGCAAGAACAGGAACCGCGCGATTGAAGCGCGCTTCCCTGTCGCCCGCGCAGGCATCGCGCCAGCGCACGACATCCGCCTTCGAAACATCGGCAACGAGGATGTCGCCGAAGTGATCGGCCAGATCAATTCTCCAGGCATTCGCATTGCGCTTCGCGGTCGATGGTTTCCAGACCCTTGCGAGATCATCGAAATGCGTCGTGACGAAATCGTTCATAGTAGAGGTCGATTTGACTGCCACTCGCTTGGGCAGGCCGTCGAGCGCCGCTTCCGCAAGCAGTCGCCGCGCCTGCGAGCGCGCGAGCACGGCGTCCAAGTCGGTCGTCTTGCCGAGCGTAATCCTGCGGTGCTTGCCGCGATGCCTTAGCCGAACGAACCAGAAATAGTTGCCGCTGGGGCGGACCCGCAACCCGAAGCCCGGAAGTTCGGTGTCCCAGATGCAGTATTCGCTCGTTTTGAGCGGCAGTTTGCGCCGCGCATAATTGCCATCGAGAAAGGCCCTGCGTCCGACTTTTCTGGACATGGGGACCATATGGCGATCGGACATCTCAGAACTGCCGACCAAAGTCCCGGAATGCTGGGCCTTTGCAGGGACCAGATAGGTATCCGTAGCTACCAATCTGCCAAGCGCCGCATTGAACAAGCGCGCCGATTCTACTGCACTTTTTCCCATAAATATACGGCATGCCGTGTTCGGTGTGCCAACTGTTCCCAAATGCGCGAGGTAGAACCAGACTGATAGGAGTTCCCTTTCATGACGGGATTTTCGCACCCTTGCTGGTGGAGCGAAAGCCACTCATTCGCGGCAAGAACAAAACCTGGAGCCGGGACAAACGGGATCGATCCCGACACGAAAACCGCACCCTGAACAAGGTGGCGGCAAA